>JAUXHH010000246.1 GCA_030621655.1 Desulfobacterales bacterium | reverse complement strand
ACAGGGCGGTTTTGCGTGGATTGGGCTGGTTGTTTGTTACTGGATGGTGGGTACTGGATGCCCCGCTTGCAGCGGGATTTACGCTTTGCTCCAACTGGCTTTGTCGGATTCTGGTTTTTCGAGGATGCTTAATATAGGGTTTTAATTCATTTGTCATTGGATGATTGAATGCGAACCTCTAATTTAGAACAGTTCCGGAAGACATTTGGTTTCCCCCGAGAAAATTATTACCAGAGAAGGACTTTTACGTATCCAGACAGGAGATACTCCAAGAAACGTGTTTATCTGTAAACAAATATTCCTGGGAAAAGTTGACAGATCCAGTTTTATAAGCTCATAAACGATGCGTTATTCGTAAATCAGGCAGTGGACATAAGCCTGATAAGACCGTCGAGAATCAAAATCCAACAGGATTATGCCAAAATCAACTCTTTTGAGGTCTTTGCTTCTCTGCAGAGATGATTTTGACAAAGGGGTTATTGTCAGGCTGATTCATAAAGCAGCCTGCTAATTATTTTAGCTGCCTGTACGGCACCATCAAGGTTGACAGCAGCAGGCTGGCTGCCCTCCTTTTGCAGATTATCAAGAAGCATTGTGTGTATTTGCTCAACGGTGGCGCCGGATTCCGGGAGGGAAATGATCTTGCCCCCACCTCTATCAACCAGCCGCTGAAGATGGAGCCGCTGTTCATCGTCCCGCATCTCCCGCTCTATAACAAGAGTGGGAATACCGGTGTGCATTACATCCATCAGGCTGTTATACCCACCGTAGATCACAGCGGTCTTTGAACGCAACAGGGCTTCAGCATACCTTCCCCCCGGCTGCTCCAAACAGCAATTGCGAAGCCCTGCAAACAGGCTCCACACCTTTTTCTTTGTCTCAGATGAATCCCCTGCATCAATAAAGAGTCGCCAGTTACCCAAATTTTCAGGAATGATCGCCAAAGCTTTGGCAAGCTGTTGAAGAAAATCAAGTGACTTCTCTCCCAACCATGGTACAGAAACAGTTCCGGCAAATTGCGTACCCGTCTCAAGACAGGGACTCCTCAAGGCAACAAATTCTGCAAACCTGGACACATAGCCGCATTCCAAAGACACTTGCCCATACATCTCCCGCAGCTGCTTAAGGTGAGATTCCCCAAGCACCCTACTATCTCCATACCAGAGCAACTCTCGATAGTACTTTCGGAACAGGCCGGCAGCCAATTCCGACCTGGCCTGATCAACAGCTCCTAAAACACCACGAACACCAAGAACCCATAACGTCCCAATATCCCGACTTATGGAAAGGGCCGGCACAAGTTCTCTGTGCTTTCCCTGGGGAGTATGGTCCACCAGAACCAGTCGTGGTCTATACAGGGCAAGCAGATGCTCCAGCTCTTTTGCCCTGAATCCTCCTAGCTGGCTATCCGAAAACATCGACTTACTTATAATCCCCTTCGATTTTCCATTTTCCACTATAGTTTCGTAGGATGGCAACTTAAGCCAGTCAAGAGGGGATGCGCCGATCAGCTCCTGGGACTGACGACAACCCGAAACAAAAAGCACCTTCAGATGTGGAAAGAGACGGCGCAGAGCCATGCCAATACCAATACTGCGACTGGCATGCCCCAAGCCACGGCCATCATGGGCATAAATCAGAATATCCAATACCATACAGTTCTCATTTCTTGTTCAATGATAATCAAGAGTTTCTCAGCCATATAAAAACCTGCAAAAAATCAGGAAGAAGAATAAGAATTCGCTTTTTGAGAGCGGATCAAGCAAAAAACCAAGGTTGATAGGGTTGTGTGACGGCTGGGGGTGAGTGACAATATATTGTGCTGTCACTTATGCGGCAATAGGTCCCAACCGGCTTCAGACAATCGAGATTCGAATACCAACTGAAGATCGTATTGTCAAGACGGCATTTAGCTTCAAGTCGGCTGAAAATAGAGGATTCTGGGTATATGAAGCCTGTTTTCCAGGTTAAGATTTTTCTTAAAAACAGGGTTCGCAGGGTAATCAGGGTTTCTTGATTTGTATCCAACCTGGTCGGTTTCGCGGTGGCCAGTGTTCGACGATGCTTCGTCGGGCAGATAAGCGCAGACTTCGAAAAGTCCAGTTTCGAAGTCTGCGCTTATCTGCAAAGGTCTCATCGTGGGTGATCTTGCCTTTTCCCGGCATTAGTTTTCCCAATAAAAAACCGTTTGACTCGATAAAAAACGACGGACCCGCATAAGGCGCGAGTCCGTCATTTTGTTGCAAGTCCTTTATAAATTGACATATCAGACCATTACTGATTTTCCTGCCATTTCTTGAACTCTTTCCATTTTTTCCACTCCTGGAACTCCTGATATTCTTTGGCGTCCTGTTTGGATTTTTTCCACTCTTGAAACTCCTGGAATTCCAGGTATTCCTTGCTGTCCGGCATTTTTTCACCGGCAGCAACGGCGGCATCAGTCTTTTCAGCTGCCGGGACATCAGTTTCGGCTGTAGCTTTCGACTTCTTTCCACCCTTGTCGCTTTTTGAATCGTAGATGGTAAACTCGCCGTCCTCTCCGGAAAGAATACCCGGGCCCTCTGGAATTTCAGATGGCGGGTTATAATTGAACGGCTTACCGCCGCAGCCCGGCAAAATCAGCAGAGCAATACTCACTAAACACACCGCAATCATGATAATGGTTTTTGTTTTCATGTGTTTCCCTTATCAGAATTTAATACGGGTGCCGGCCATTATTTGACTGATATCGTCAAGAGAAGCACCAGGACGGTCGAGTTCATAAAGTCTTGCAGCTGCATAAAATTCGACGCTCTTCCATGGCTTTATCACATAGGCCAGGCCGTAGTTTTTTGACTTGTCTCCCCGCAAATCTAGGTCTTTGGTATGCCCGTATTCTACGGATGCCGCATGTATGCTGCCGAATTGCCACCCTACCTTAACATACCCG
>JAUXHH010000078.1 GCA_030621655.1 Desulfobacterales bacterium | reverse complement strand
CGTGGCATTGAGGCATTCTCCGATGCAGAGGTGCTTGAGCTTCTGCTTATTCTCGGTACGCCCAGAAAAGACTGCAAGGAACAGGCCAGAGCCCTTCTGCAACACTTTGATTCGCTGCCCAATGTGTTGGAGGCTTCAACTTCCGAAATCCAGAAAGTGAAAGGAATAGGCCCCAACAACAGCTTTGCCATTCATTTTCTGCATGCTGTGGCGAGGCGATACTTAAAACATCGGCTGCAGGAAAAGCATTACCTGCACTCCTCCGGGCAAGTTGCCGAGTACCTGATCCATTCCATGCGGGATTTGCAGCATGAGGTAATGACGGCAATTTTTCTGGATTCCTCCCACGCCATAGTTGATACCCAGGTTGTGGCCCGCGGGACCGTTGCCTCAAACACCATTTACCCCCGTGAACTGGTGAAACTTGCCCTGGAGCTCAATGCCTCAGCAATGGTTGTTGCCCATAACCACCCTTCAGGAAATCTTGAACCATCCAAGCAGGACTATCAACTTACCCGTACTCTCTACCTGGCATGCTCCTTCATGAATATCAGGCTGCTGGATCACTTGATCATTGGTAAATCTGACAGAACATACAGTTTTGCCGACCATGGAACAATGGCCAGCATTGGCGAAGAGTGCAGCCGAATGCTGGGCCAGTAAGATGGTCTTTTCCAAACCCAACAAAAAGCAGCAGCAATTGAGCCCTGAAACATTCGAGGGCCATGCCGGCATTTACGCCCATATCCCTTTCTGCCAGGCCAAATGCCCGTACTGTTCATTTGTGTCCTATCAAGACGTGGACACAAATATAAAAAACAGGTATATGCAGGCCCTCCTCCAACAGGCACAGGATATGGCCAAGCATCCCTGGTCCAGGACCAGGAAATTCCATTCGCTTTATATAGGAGGAGGAACTCCCTCAACCGTTGATATTTCTCTTATGGCCGACTTTATTGCAGCATGTCTTGATGCTTTTGATTTTACAGCCGTATCTCCGAAATCGCCTGAAGTTACCATGGAGGTTAATCCCAACACAGTCAATAAAGCTATGCTGAAAAGGTTCCGCCAGGCAGGAGTCAACAGGCTCAGCATAGGAACCCAGTCGTTTTCAGATGCCATGCTGAAAGTTATTGGCAGAAAACACTCAGCGCAGGATTGTATACAGGCGGTAAAGCTTGCAAGGGATGTTGGGTTTACAAATATAAGTTTGGACTTGATGTTTGGCTTGCCTGGTCAGGACCGGGAAAATTGGCAAAATTCTCTGGAGACGGCTGTTGAATTGGCCCCTGAGCATCTCTCAGTCTATGAGTTGACCATAGAACAGTCCACACCTTTTGCTGATCAGGTTCGCCTGGGGAGGCTGGACCTGCCAAATGAGGATTTGTCCCTGTCAATGTTTGAACTTGCCCGGGAGATTCTATCTGCAAGAGGTTATGAACAGTACGAAATATCAAATTATGCCCGGAATGGATTCCAGTCTGTCCATAATGTAAATTATTGGGAAAATGGCAGTTATGTCGGATTGGGCAGCGGGGCGGTCTCCTGTTTTTCAGGGGTAAGAATACAAAGTGAAAAAAACCCGGAACGTTTTATTACTATGATTACAGGGCAGCAGAAACCCCTTAAGGAGGCGGAATTTTTGCCAATAGATGCACGATTCCGTGAGTCGGTAATCATGGGGTTACGAATGACAGCCGGGGTGTCAATCTCCCTGCTTGAGAAACAGTATGGCATGACGCCGGAAAAGCACTACGGAGAAATTCTTGAATTACTGCTCAATCAGGAGCTTTTGGAAGAAAAACACAACCGGCTGCGACTTACTAAGGCAGGGATGCTTTTGGCGAACAGGGTTATGGCCCAGCTTGTATGAATGGCGGCCTTGCCAGATAAATTATTGTTCAGCCCCTTCGGTTTCCTCATTGATGTTGTCCTGTGAAAAAATATCCTCCTGCTCCTGCTCAGCAGCTAAGTCGGCCTGAAGGAAAATATCCTCCTGCTCCGGGTTCGAGAAATCCTCAAGGGCAATATCTTCATCGCCGAAAGGCTCTTCCTCACCTTCCGGAGTTTCTGTTTTTGTTTTCTTTGGTGCTTTTATTTTTTGCGTCACAACAAACTCACCATTTTTCCATTCCCCTATCTCCTGTGATTTGTCAAAATAGGTAATGGTTCCCTTGCCATAGTGTTCTCCTTCTTTAAATTCTCCTCTGTATACCTGGCCGTCTGAATGCAATACTCCCATGCCGTCAAGCAGCCCCTTTTTGAATTGTCCCTTATATTGGCCGCCGTCGCTATAAGTATAGGTGCCCATGCCATGAAATATTCCGTCAACAAATTCACCCTCATACTTGCTGTTATTTGGAAAGATCATAGAGCCCTTGCCGCTTATAGCGCCCCTGTTAAATTCCCCGCTGTAGATGGAGCCATCCGGATAGGCCAAGATCCCTTTTCCATGCAGAAGACCATTTACAAACATTCCCTCATAGCGGTTGCCATCAGCAAAAACCTGTTTGCCTGTGCCGGAAAATTCTCCATCGGAGAACTGGCCGGCATATTGACCTCCTTCCGGGAATATATAAATGCCGAAGCCGTTATTGCAGTCGCCTTCTATGCACTCACCATAGGTTATAGCTGGGAAAAGCAGCAGCAGAATACCGAGGAATTGGAATAGTTTCTTCATAGTGTCCCGCGAGTCAAATTTTGGATAATGCCCCGGAAAGAGCTTTCCGGGCCTCCTCAAGAGCAATGTCATTTACTAATACCTTTTTATTGCGTCCATGTCTGCCACTTTTTATTGAAACGGCAGACTTTGGAACACCAAAAAGGTCAGCAAAAAAACGGATAACAGCGCCATTGGCCTTGTTTTCAACAGGTGGAGCAGTTACACAGATCTTGATGGCGTTGCCGTGCATTCCTGCAACTCTGGTCCTTGAGGCGCGAGGCTGCACATAAACATTGAAAGCAATGCTGTTGTTCTGCAGGTTTGCTATACAGTCCATGGTCTAGCCCGGGAGGGATCTTGGTTGTTCTCAGGTTTTTTCTATTTTTTCAGACATTAGGTCAGCACTTTTCTCTTCCAGGGAAAATGTTACTTCCGGCTCGTGCTCGTCTTCAAAAAGGCTATCATCAAGAAATAACAGATCAGCACTGGTGTCATCGCTGTCTTCACGGCTGTCAGAGGTATCGCTGATAGAACTATTCAGGACAGACTGGAATACATCCCTGAGCTTATCAACGTCAAGTATATCATCTTCACTTAAGAATTCCAGTTCATCGTCCCCTGGCGTTTCATCTTCCTCTTTAAAATCGGGAAGACTTGCGTCCTCTTTCAGGCCTGCCGGCTCCTTTTCAATAATTGCCGCTAACAGCTGCTCCTTTTTCTCTCCAGCAGCAGGTGCAGCCACTGGAGCTGCTTTAGAAAGTTTTGCATCAATAGCATCAAAATGAGACTTGAGCAACTCCTGCAGTTCCCCCTTAATCTCATCACGAAACTGCTGAATGGAGCCAACTTCCTGTTTAAGAGCAGTCAGTTCCGCACTCATCGTTTCAGTTCCCCGCCGGAATTCGTCCAGGGATTTAGCCAGGTCTCCACTTTCGGCCTGGGCCTGAGGAGTCATTGCGGGTCCAGCTTCCCTGGCTGCAGAAACAACTCCCTCGATGCTTTTCTTCAGAGAATCAAAAACCTGGCGATCATCTTTAAGGGCAGCCAGTTCAGCATTGATCGCCTCAGATCCCCTGTTGAATTCCTCCAGGGCGTTTTTAAGATCAACATTTTCTGTCTGTACCTTGGGGGGAGTTATTGTGGCAGCTTTCTGCAGAGAGACAATCCCCTCTTTAAAACTTTTTTCCAGGGAAACAAAAGTCGAACGGTCCTGCTTGAGAGAAACAAGTTCAGCGTTGATGGCAGCAGTGTCCTGTTTGAGTTCTTCCAGGAAATTTCCCAGCTCAGCAGGAAGTTCCATCTGGCTATGGGAGGCCACCCTGTCTGCGAATTCCAGATCTTCCTGCAGGGCTAAAACTTTTTCGTTGAGGCGGATATTTTCTTCAGTGAGTTTGAGGAAGTTTTCTGCCACCTCCTCAAGAAAGGTGTCAACCTCAGCCACGTCAAACCCGCGGAATTTTACTCGAAATTCCTTTTCAATAATGTCCTGCGGTGTAATTTTCATTTTTACTTCTCCGTAAAGTTATCCTAGGGCTGCTGCCATGTGTTTTAGGGTTGGCACGAGAAAACTCATCAGAAAATAGATGGCCAGTATCAGTATCATCGGGGAAAAATCAATGGAGCCTCCAAGTGCAGGAAGCATACGTCTGATGCGTGATAGAAGCGGTTCCGTGACATCATGCAGAAAACGGACAATGGGGTTATAGGGATCCGGGTTCACCCAGGAAAGTATGGCCCGCCCTATCACTATCCACATATAAGCTCCAAGCAGGATTTCCACCAGCTTAGCCAGGGCAAACAAAAAATTACTGATCATAAACATTTCTTCCTGTTCCTTTGCGCTAGGATTATGACACTTTGCTTCCCGGGGTCACTCCTCCTGCCAGGGCGGAAAGGGATAGCCTGCCTTGTTCGTCTCGTGCCGCAAGGATCATACCATGTGAAGTAACACCCATCAGTTTGGCCGGCTTCAGGTTGGCAACCATAATAACCTGGCGGCCGATCAGGTCTTCCGGCTTGTAATATTCCGCAATACCTGCCACAAGCGTTCGTTCCTCGGGCGCCATAACCGTAAGTTTCAGTAACCGGTCGGATTTTTTAATTTTTTCTGCAGTCTTTATTTCAGCAACCCGTAAATCAAGTTTCTTGAAATCGTCAAACGTTACAAGTCCAGCATCACTTTCAGCCTCTTTGCTCTTTGGTGACATCTCCTTCATTTTTTTCTGGCCATCTTTTGTCGGTGCTCCTACTTTTTTTTCAAGCCGGGGAAACAGGGAGGGGCCAAGGTTTATTTTTACACCAGGAGCTGTAAGCCCCCATTCCCCATGATCGACAAGATTCTGCCTGGAGTGCTCATCCTCTGTGCTTCCCAGAGCCATTGCCATCTTCAAAGTGGTTTCCGGCATCACCGGCGTCAGAACCAGGCCAATGAGCCGCAAGGTTTCAGCCAGGTTATAGAGGACGGTCTTGAGGCGGTCAGTCTTTGCCGGGTCCTTGGCAAGCACCCAGGGCTCGCTTGATACGATATACTTGTTTGCCAGACTGATAATTGCCCAAACTGCCTGTAAGGCACGATTAAAAGCGAAGTTGTTCATTTGGGCTGTATATTCGGTTACCATATTTACGGCTGCCCCGGCAAGCTCCTTGTCTGCCGGCTCAAGGTCGGCAGGGGCCGGAACTATGCCATTGGCAAACTTGTTTATCATGGTCAGAGCCCGGCTGAAAAGGTTGCCAAGATCATTTGCCAGGTCCGAGTTCTGTCGGGCGATGATGTTCTCGTCGCTGAATGATGCATCCAGGCCGAATGACATCTCGCGTAAGAGAAAGTAGCGAACGGTATCAACCCCGAAGTTCTGCAGCAGCGCTTCAGGCCGTACGACATTGCCAATGCTCTTTGACATCTTGGCTTCGTTGATATTCCAGTAGCCGTGGACATGGAGACGCTTATATGGGGCAAGCCCAATGGCCCTGAGCATTGTCGGCCAGTATATGGCATGCGGCTTCAGAATGTCCTTTGCGATGACGTGTTCGGCGACCTCCCAATAACCGCTGAATTTTTCAGAGTCCGGATAGCCGATTCCAGTGATGTAATTAATGAGGGCGTCGAACCAGACATAGGTAACAAAATCATCATCAAAAGGAAGAGAAATGCCCCAGGTCAGGCGGCTTTTAGGCCTGGAAATGCACAAATCCTCAAGCGGTTCACTGAGAAAGGAGAGCACCTCGTTTTTATATCGTTCCGGGGTGATGAAATCCGGGTTCTTCTGAATATGATCAATGAGCCAATCCTGATATTTGCTCATACGGAAAAAGTAGTTGCTTTCAGAAATAGGCGTGGGAGCGGTCTGGTGGTCCGGGCATTTGCCGTCCACAAGCTCCTTCTCAGTTAAAAAGCGTTCACAGCCGCGGCAGTACAGTCCGGAATAGCTTCCCAGGTATATGTCACCCTGGTCATGGACTTTTTGCAATATTTTCTGCACCGTCTGGACGTGGTGTTCATCGGTGGTGCGGATAAAGTTGTCCGGCCTGATGGCCAGGCTTGGCCACGCCTCCCGAAACATGGAACTTATGCGGTCCGCATATTCCTTGGGATGTATGCCTGCGGTCTGGGCGGCCTCAGCAATCTTGTCGCCGTGTTCATCCGTTCCGGTCTGAAAACGCACATCCTCCTTGCACAGTCTTTTGAAACGACTGTAGGTATCGGCGATTATTGTGGTATATGCATGACCCAGGTGCGGCCGGGCATTTACATAGTATATGGGTGTAGTTATATAGAGGCTCATTTGTCCTTTGCAGCCGGCTGGGCAACTGCAGATTTCCACTCGTCCTTGTTAAGGGAAATTTCTTCCCCGTTTTCATTAACAACCACAACTGTTTCCTTTAAAACATTATGCTGACGGACCTTGTATGTCTGGTTGTTAAAGGTAATTGTTCTGCCTATCTTGGGCATGCCCCTGCGGGTTGATTTATAGGTCTTATACTCGTAGTTCAGGCAGCAGAGAAGCCTGTTGCAGGCACCTGATATCTTGGCCGGGTTGAGCGGCAGGTTCTGTTCCTTGGCCATTTTAATGGAAACTGATTCAAAGTTTTGAATAAACGACGAACAGCAGAGTTCCCGGCCGCAGCAGCCAAGGCCTCCCAGCATCTTGGTCTCGTGGCGCACCCCGATCTGGCGCATTTCCACCCTGGTTCGAAACTCCTGCACCAGGTTTTTTACAAGTTCTCTGAAATCCACCCTGTTTTCAGCAGTAAAATAGAAAATTATTTTTCCGCCATTAAAGAAGCGCTCCACTTTGACCAGGTTCATGGGCAGGTTAAGTTTCTCTATAAGCTCAGAGCAGGTACTGAAGGCTTTATGCTCCATGTCGTCCAACTTTTCAAATTTGGCGGCTTCGTCCCTGGTAACCCGCCTGACAATAGATACGGGAAGCGCACCCTTGGAGGGTTCTTTTTCCGGCCATCCTGGAACAACGGATATGAGCCTGGCAGGCTCCAGGCCATGCTCGGTCTGAACCATGACAACATCGTCCTTTTGAAGTCCCTGCAGTCTGGTTGAGGCTGAGAAGAGGTGTTCCTTCCGGCGGAACTGGACCTTGAAATGGCTTAAAGAACGTTCCTGGGGATGCTTTTCCTCGGCTGTCGCCGGATTATTATTTTTATTTTCCTGGTTCATCATTCTAGCTGGTTGCAATTAAAAAAGAATATGTTAGATGGCGGCATGCTGTAAATCAACAAATGACAGATTTGTAAAAAGTCTGTCGTGCCATTTTGTGAGCCCTGACACCGCTTCGCTGTTACGAC
>JAUXHH010000176.1 GCA_030621655.1 Desulfobacterales bacterium | reverse complement strand
CAACCTGGACCGGTTCTTCCTCTTCTTCCGGTTCCTGGGGAGCTGCCAGGGTAACCCCGAGATTTATTGCGAACAAAAAAATCGAAACAACAGAAAGCAGGGCAAAGAGTGTAAAACCTGCCGAAGGCCTCTCAGATGAGGTGAATACCATGCCGATCAAACCAAGGTTGGCAACAATAAAATGGACAGGCACCAGCTGCGGCCACTTCAGAGTCCGGGAATTGAAGCGCGGCAGGATAAAATATCCTATCCCGAAAATCATCATGGCCATAAAACCAAGCAGATTAAAATGAACATGGCCAAATCTCACCCATTCCCCGGTCTCTGCCAACCCCATCCAGATGCCCAATAATGCAGCCAGGAAAAAATAGACTAAAGAGGCCAGCACAAATCCTTTTGTATATTTGTCCATTTCAGCTCTCCCTCATTCGTACATTTGCTTTTGTAAAAATATGTTGTAAATGATTTGATAACTTTTTTTACATTGCTAAAGTATAGTATTGCAACGTATCAATCAAAGAATATATAGCGCATTTCTGACTTTTTGTAAGGATATGGGAAATCACTATGACTGATCATGAAAATTTTATGCAACAGGCTCTGGAAGAAGCGAACAAAGCCTTAGCTGCCGGTGAGTTTCCTGTAGGATGCATCATGGTCCTTGAAGATAAAATTATCAGCAGAGGCCGGAGAATTAACTCCAAAGCCCCGAATGATAATGAACTCGACCATGCTGAAATAGTGACGCTCAGGGAACTCTTTGCACAGCACCCGGAAATAGACCGCAGCGAAATAGTTGTCTATTCAACCATGGAACCCTGCCTCATGTGTTATGTAACCCTGCTGTTAAACGGGATCCGAAAAATCGTCTATGGATACGAGGATATTATGGGCGGTGGCACCAACCTTGATCTGCAAACTCTCAAGCCGCTGTACCGTGAAATGTCTGTTGAAATAATCCCGCATATCCTGCGCAGGGAAAGCCTGGAACTTTTTAATGCCTTCTTTGCCGACCAGGACAACACTTACTGGAAAGACAGTCCCCTGGCCCGCTATACAGTTGCCCAGATAGCTGCGGAGACTGAGAAATGAACCTGCCGCAAGCCAGGACAGTAGGATTTAAACAAGGAGAGAGGAATATTTTTTTTCATCTTCTCACTGCCTGCAACCTGTCCTGCCGACACTGCTATATAAACCCTGAACAACACGGCTCCGATACAGTATCAAAAAAGACCCTGGAAAAATGGCTTGAGCTTTTTCAAAACCCAGAAAAACCATCCAATGTTATTTTTCTGGGCGGTGAACCCACCATGCATCCAGACCTGGACCACGGCATACGGTTTGCAAAAAAATTGGGGTACAGTTCTGTCACAGTTGACACCAACGGTTTTTTATTCCATGACCTTTTGGATAAAGTCAAACCATCCGACCTCGATTTTTTAAGTTTCAGCCTCGATGGCCCTGATCCTGAAGTTAACGATGCTCTTCGTGGTGACGGCGTTTTTGACACGTGCACAAAAAACCTGCAATCTGCTGTTGCCAGAGGATTTAACGTCAGCCTGATCTATACGGTAAGCAGACAAAACATCGACCATCTGCATAAAATGGTGCCTTTACTTGTTAAATGGGGGGTCAAGCGATTTTTTATCCAGGTAATCGGTATCAGGGGAAAAACTGCTAAAAACGGTGCAGACAAATGGCAGCTCACGCCGGAAGAGTGGCTGGAAAGAATTCCGCAGGTCGCAGCAGATGCAGCATCAAAAGGAATAACGGCCATCTACCCCAAGGTATTCCTGGAGCCACTGGAAAAATTTGAATGCGCCGGCAGGGTGGCGGAAAACTATTTTATCTTTCCGAACGGCAGGGTCTACCAGTGCCCCCTCTGTGAGGACTACCCGATAAACGCATTCAGGATCGAAGAGAACCGGCTGATCAAAAACACCGGTTTTACTGAGGACAAACTTTTCACCCTGGATATTCCTGAAGGTTGTGTAATCAATAAAATACTGCAACCCGACAATCTCCGCTATGATGCAGAAGGCAAGCCTCTCCATAAAATTTCCTGCTGTCTTTTAAAGCAGGAAATAAGTCAACATTGTGGCCAAAAATCCTGACTTTGATATTCAAGAATAATTATTGAATATCAACTATTATATTAACCATGGATAAAGCAGACAAAAAAAAGGCTCATAGGCAGCCATATGATAAAAGAGAGAACTTCGAACTCATTCTTTCCTCGCTTAATACCGGCCTGGCGCTCATCAATTCAGACTTGACAATTGCCTGGGTCAATAAAGTGACCCGAGGTATCCTTCCCTGGGATGCGCTCATCGGCAAGATATGCTATGAAGCTGCAGCACAGAGGGATGAACCCTGTGAAGGGTGTGGGGCCCTTATGGCTTTTAAAGACGGCCAGACCCATGAAACTGAGCGGCAAAGCCCTGTTGATGATCGCTGGCACTTCATCGTTTCAGTTCCCATTAAGGATGAAACCGGTAAGGTCGTGTCAGTGTTGGAAAGTGTAACCGACATCACGGAGCGCAAACAGGTACAGATAGAGCGGGATAGCGTCCTTAAAGAACTCACGGTTCTGAAGAAAAAGCTGGAAGAGGAAAACATCTATCTCAAGTCAGAGCTACGGCAGGTCCGCCTCATTTCAGATATGGTCGGCACAAGCAATGCGCTCCGTTATGTCCAGACCCGGATAGCCCAGGTGGCTCCCACCGGTTCCACTGTGTTGATCCAGGGCGAAACCGGGGTCGGCAAGGAACTGGTGGCACGCGCCATTCATGATGATTCCAAAAACGGCCGAGACAGACCCTTTATAAAAGTCAACTGTGCAGCCATACCAGCGAACCTGGTTGAAAGTGAACTTTTCGGGCACGAAAAAGGGGCATTTACCGATGCTGTTCAGCTGCGCAAGGGGCGCTTTGAACTGGCTGACACAGGCACACTCTTTCTTGATGAAATCAGCGAACTTCCCCAGGACACGCAGGCTAAACTCCTGCGTGTCCTCCAGGATGGCAAGTTTGAACGTGTCGGCTCCGCCAGGACCCTGAAGTCCGAAGTGCGCATTATTGCTGCCACCAACAAAGACCTTAACGCTGAAGTGGCTGCAGGCCGGTTCCGGGCTGACCTTTTCTACCGCTTGAACGTCTATCCCATTACAGTGCCTCCCCTGCGTAAACGGCGCGAGGATATCCCCCTGTTGGTCGAGCATTTCATTGCGCTTATCGCTCCCCGTATCGGCAGGCACATTGACAGTATACCCCGGCAGATAATGGATCAGTTAAAAGCCTACAACTGGCCCGGCAACGTACGTGAACTGCGAAACGTGATCGAGCGCTCCATTATCACAAGCCCGAATTCAACACTTCACCTTACTGATGACCTGAGTGCAGGGCAGCAACTCTTATCTGTTGAACCCGGTTCCCGGATCAGTCTTGATGAAATCCAACGCTTGCATATCCTGGCAATTCTTGAAAAAACAGGCGGAAAACTTGAAGGGGCCGGTGGTGCTGCAGAACTACTGGAGCTGAAACCGAGCACCCTCAGACACCGCATGAAGAAGCTGGGGATAAAGAGACAGACTGAAGGCTGAAGACTGAAGGGGTTTAGGTATATAATTATCCCCCTCCCCTGGTGAGTTTATGTTGAGGGGATATTTATATTCCACCCCACCCTGATCACCCCCCCTCGAAGGTGAGGGAATTTAGTAAAATTAATTCCAGTCTCCGACTTCCAGCCTTTAGTTTTTTTAGTTTTTCAACTTCAGCCTTCAGTCTAAATACCTTCAGTCTTATACCCCCCCACCATATATCGTGACCACCTCCATATGTTGTGGCTGAGTTCAAGTCTTACTACTCACCATTCCCTGCCATACAAATCATAACTACCTGAAATAAAAACTTAAAATATTTTTAATACTAATTCTCTGTTAATTATACTTCCCGGCCCGGAACTTGCTAATAAACCAACAGGTAAATTAATTCACAATATACTTGTCGACCAACAACTTCTCGTGGTAGGTATATCTACCTACAATATGATTGTCGGCCAATAACCATTGGGGGGGGTCTCTTATGCGGGCTGGTATTGAAGTGTTGTCAAAGATTCCACCTGAAAAACGGCAGGAGTTTATTCAGTCTTTCAAGGTTCTGCCGCAATTCGAGGGCTGCAAGGGCAACTGCTTTTTTT
>JAUXHH010000245.1 GCA_030621655.1 Desulfobacterales bacterium | reverse complement strand
TTGACCAACGGATTGGTAACCGCAGCAAATCCCCTGGCATTTTTGATAATACCGGCAATATACTGATAGGCGATTTTACTCAACCCCATTTTATCTTTTTTGTCTTCAAAGGCATTTTTTCCTTTAGTGGTAAAAAGCGACTGGTTTGTGTGCATACCGGACCCGTTGATGCCGAAAACCGGCTTGGGCATGAAGGTGGCATGCAGACCGTATTTCTTGGCAATTGTTTTTACAACCCACTTAAAGGTTGTGGTATTGTCAGCAGCAGTCACAGCATCAGCATACTTGAAGTTGATCTCATGCTGCCCCTCGGCAACCTCGTGGTGGGAGGCCTCGATCTCAAAGCCCATTGCTTCAAGGGTTTCAATGATCTCCCGGCGGCAGTCGATACCCTCATCATCCGCATCAACGCTGAAATAACCGGCATTATCATGGGTTTCAGTGGTTGGATTACCGTTTTCATCCTTGTTGAACAGAAAAAACTCAGCCTCGGTACCGACATTCATGGTGTAGCCCAGTTTCTTGGCTTCAGCCATAACCCTTTTCAGGTTTCCACGGGGACACCCGACAAACGGTGTTCCGTCCGGCAAATAGATATCACAAATAATCCGGGCTGCTGCCCTGCCGTCTTTTTTCCGCCAGGGCAATACCGTAAAGGTATCAAAATCCGGCTTCAGGCTCATGTCAGATTCATTGATACGGGCAAAGCCGTCAATGGAAGACCCATCGAACATCATTTTACCGTCAAGCGCTTTCTCGATCTGGCTTTTTGGAATTGCAATGTTTTTCATAAAACCGAAAATGTCCACAAACTGCAACCGGAAGAACTGAACATTCTCATCCTTGATAATTTTCATAATTTGATTTCTGGTCATTTTTTTCTCCTTTATTGATTGGTTAAATTATTCTTTTTTCTGGAACAGAAAAATCCTGTTATTAATTTTTATTCCTGTTGCCTTCCCTTTTTCTCTTATGCGTTTGAGACTGCATAAAGCAATCCCTGCTGCAGTTCGTTTTTAAACACAGGGTCTTCGATCTTTTTACCGTCATAGTCCAATACATAAAAAACATCCACAACCTGGTCTGCCTTGGAGCCAATCCATGCCCTGTATATATTGATGCCGAAATCAGACAGGGTTTTGGTGATATCATAGAGTACCCCAATCCTGTCTTCGGAAAACACCTCTATAACTGAATAAAGCTCTGATGCCTGGTTATCGATAGCGACCTTTGCTGCAAGACGCTGTTTTGCCCCTTGCGGGTTGCCTCTCAATGGCGCAAGCTTCCGGCTCAATCGATGCTCAAGCCCCAGGCGTTGTTTTATAGCCAAGTGCAATTCATTTTTCATGACCGCCCAATCCTGCCCATCATAGGATTCCGATATTGCCGATGAGACCTCAATTGCATCAACTGCCGTACCATCGGCCCAGGTGAAGATCTTTGCTGCAAGCACATTCAGGTTATGCAGCGCCAGAATGCCAAAAATTCTTGTCAGCAACCCTGGCCGGTCCTTGCTCATGACTAAAATGGACCAGGACTCACGGCTTTGCTCATGCAGGAACAAAACATCCTGCTTTCCCAAATTTTTTGCATGGCTGATATGTTGAACTATTACCTCAGGCGGGAAACTGAGTAAATAGTCATCTGAAAAAAGATCAAAATTTGTTTTGTTTGCAGCCGGCAACAACCCGGTAACTTTTTCGCGAATCCATTGAACCCCAAGTTCTACACTGCGTGCTTGCTCATGCCCGGAAAGGTCTTTTCTGTCAAGGAGCAGGGCTATTTTCAAGTAAAGCTCGAGCAGCAGGGCCCCCTTCCAGTCATTCCAGACAGTCGGGCCGGTTGCCCTGGCATCGGCAATGGTTAAAAGGTAGAGCATGGCAAGCCATTCCGGAGAGTGGATCCTGGTGGCGCAGCGCATAAGAAACTCCTCATCCTCAAGATCGCGCCGTAAGGCAGTATCTGAAAGAAACAGGTGATTGCCGACCAGGAACTCAAGGGTGTCGATGTCCTTTTTCTCAAAACCCATTCTTGCAGCAATCCGGCGAACCAGGTCAGCTCCCCTTTCGGCATGACCATGCCCCAGGCCTTTGCCCACATCATGCAGCAATCCGGCCAGGAAGAGGATATGCGGCCCACTCACTGCTGCATAAATATTGGATTCTTCTTCCCTTAATTTCTCAAGTTCGTTAATGGTCTGGACAAGGTGGCGGTCAACGGTGAAGATATGATACACATCATGCTGTGCCAGAGATTCAACCTCGGCAAATTCCGGTATATAGGACGTTAAAAAGCCGGTATCGAGCATCTCTTCCAAGACCCTGAACGGGTGGGGTGTTGCAAGAATTGCCAGAAAGAGTTTTGAGCTTCTGCGTGAATGGCGCAGCTTATCATCAACCAGGTGCAGGTTGGCAGTTATGGCTTTCCGTGTTCTGAAATGCAGGGGATTGCCTGTGGTGGCAGATTGATAAAAAAGCCGCATGAAAAGTTTCGGCTCACTCTTGATGAGCTCAGTATTTGCCAGGCGGATTTTACCGTGCCGCACCTCTATGCCCGGCTCAAGAACCTTTACCGATTTGGGAGTTTCATCGCTGCCCAGAACCTCCTCCACATGCTCAAAAAAAAGATCCGTGGTCACCGATACTGTCTGCATATGGGTGTAAACTTCACGCATAAAATGCTCTACCGCGAGCATCTCCTTTTCATTTATAAAACCAAAGGCCTCTGCCATTTCCTCCTGGTGGTCAAAGAAAAGCTGGTCATTTTTGCGGCCGCTCACATAATGCAGCCTGTTGCGAATGCGGATCAGGTAATCCTGGGCCTGCTCAAACCTGTTAAGCTCCTCCTGGGAGAGAAGGCCTGCCTCCTGCAACGATACAAGGTCCTTCAACCCGAAAACAACCTGGGCTGTCCACACCATGGACTGGATATCACGAAACCC
>JAUXHH010000042.1 GCA_030621655.1 Desulfobacterales bacterium | reverse complement strand
GTTTCCTTCGTGGTAATTATCCGGTCGCCTGTCATTTTCGCAATCCATCTGGTACAGGACTACCATGGAAATATCTGTTCTCAATTTTCCATTGTTTACATTTTGTAGACAGTGATATAAATATATATATTAGTAGATTATGATACATACTTCTTTTCCTGGTTTGCAGGAACAGGTTGCAAGTCTAACTTTAATGATAAAGTTGGAGTACGGAAAGCAAACCTGAAGCGTTGAATAAGTTCTCTCAACTTCATGCAGAAAGCAGACACAAAAGAACAACAGGAAATTTCAGCACCAGAATTCCTTTCGGACAAGGAATTGCAGGATGCCAGGCAGTTAATCAATATTTTTATCCTGGCGTGGAAGAATTACGGCTTGTATCCGGAGGATCATGTAACCACTATAAAATCCTTTAAAAACCTTGCTGCCGCATTCGGCAATTTTTTCACGACCCATAGCGATCTGCGGCTGACTGTGGAAAAAGACCGTCTCCTTTGCGGGTCTGAAATCATTTATGAAGTTTCACAGGAGGCCCCCTCGGAAGACATCATCACCCTGCTCTATCGTGACGGTATCAAATGGATTGAGTTTCAAGAGGGCCTTACCCTCGACGAGATTACCTCTTTTTACAGAATAGCTTATAAATACAGGTTGTTCGCAGAGGAGACCGAGGGAGACATCGTCACCGCTCTGATGGATGAAGAACTTGAATATATAGATTTCAAGGCGGTTGACATTTTCTGGCAGGACTTGCTGCTCATTGATGTTTCTCAACTTCCCCCTCCCGCTCCTCCGCCGGCAGAAGCCGCTGATCAAAATGAAACGGACCAGTCTGAGGAAAAGGAAAAACCGGACGGCGATGACATTGTTGCCAGAAGTATTGCCTTGATCAGTGATGACCAGTTGGTGCTGTCGAATCTCGATTATGCAACACTTCAGCAAATGGTCCAGGAGGAAGAAAACTGGGTTATTACCGAGGACCTTTTTGAAGCGTTAATGATTATTCTCAAAAGCCAGTCCGAGCAAGAGAAATTCGACGCGGTTCTGGGATTCATCACGGAAGAGGTTGTTGAAACCATTGAGCAGGAGAAATTTGATCTGCTGGCCCTATTATTACAATCGCTTAACAAGCTCTTCTCCCCAAAATCACAAACTGCGCAGGACTGGCAGCGCTCCCGTATCGATCTTTTTTTCAAGGATCTGTCCAAGCCTGAGACCTTTCAACTGATCAGCGACAAGCTCCTGAAACTGGAAACGATTGAAATTGAAAAGCTAAAGGCTTTCGGCCAGGCACTTCTTTATCTCTCCCCGGAGCTTATCCCTTTTCTGGTGCCGGTCATCCTGCAGAGCAGTTCAAAAGAGATACGACAGATGCTCTCGATAGTGATAGTGCACCTGAGCCAGCGTGATATCAAACCCCTTGAAAAAATAGTTGAAAAGCATGGTACGGAGATGGGGGACAAACTTCTGGCCATACTGAATCGACTGCAGGGGGACCGGGTCAATAAAATTCTTTTCAAGATGTGCGATCACTCCTCTGACAAGGTACGCAGGAAAGCGATCAAAGAGCTGGTTGGCAGGGATCCCAAGTATGCTCAGAAGCTGTTTTCACTCATTGATGACCCCAACAAGGAGATACGTACCTCTATCCTTGCAGCTTTTGCAAATCAACGATCCAGTGCGCTGGAAATCATGCTGCTGAACTATTTGAAAGAAAATTCCGCAAAAAAAGATCCAGTCCACATCCTTGCCTGTTATGAGGCCCTTGGCCGCTGCGGTTCCAACACGTCCGTCCCGTACCTGCGCAGAATACTTTTGAGCCGGGGATGGAACAGTTTTATGGGTTCAGGGAAATTGTTTTTCCGGGAGGGTGCAGCCATTGCCCTGGCATTGCTCGATACTCCGGAAGCAAAGGATGTTCTCCAGAAAGCTTCAATGAGCAAGTTCAATGTTATCAGGAAAGCTTTTGATAGAACAAGGACCATGACTGTCTCTGGAGAAAACACCAATGTCTGATACTGCAAAATACAGATCCTATTCCCAGTTTGAAGAATTCCTGCACAACTTCTACAGCCTGAGCCAGACAGCAAGAATTCACAGTGAAAACCATACGCTGGTTCTAGAGGGAATTGAGAAATTCACCGAATCCATAAACAGCTGCATGGATGATGAATCATTGACGTTCAAAATCTCCAATGACCAGCTGTATGTTGATGATGAAAAGCTCGCCTACAACAGAACCACAAAGAATCTTTTTGATAACATTATTCGGTATTACGATACCCGCAGCCTGGATGGCGTGCGTTTACTCGAGAGTGTCAAGCAGGCTTCTGCAAAGGAAATCCTGGCTTTCATGCGGCTGCTGGACATCTCCGGGCAACAGCCTGAACCTCTTACCTGGCTCACAGACGGCCTTGCCGCAGAAAATATCCAATGGGTTGAACTGATCAAGAAAACGGAAATACCCCAGGATGAAGAATCCTACAAAAGCAAGGCTAAACGGCGGGAAAGAGCCAGAAAAGACTACACCTGTGCCAAGGCATCCGTCGAAGAGGTTGCCCAGAAGATCAAAGATGGGAAGGGTGAGGTCGGTGTTAGGAAAACCGTCCGGGTAGTCCAGGACATGGTGACAAATCTTATCGAAGACGACGAAGTGTATTCCGCCATCAGCACACTTCGTGTATTTGACGACTACACCTACACACATTCGGTGAATGTTGCCATGTTATCCATGTGCATTGGCAGGCGCATCACCCTCTCACGCCGTAACCTGGTGAATCTTGGCATGTGTGCCCTTTTTCACGACCTTGGAAAAATTGAGATCCCCAGTGAAGTCCTGCACAAAAAGGAAAAGCTGAATGTCAGTGAGAAAAAAATGATTGAGGAGCACTCCCTGAATAGCTCCAGACTGTTGTTAAAACTCAAGGCCTCCCCTGACAGCAAGGCCAGGCTCCTGGTGCCTATGTTTGAGCACCATCTGAAATACGACCTGTCCGGCTATCCCCATGCCGACTGGAAAAAACCGTTAACCCTTTTTGGTAAGATTATCTCCATTGCTGATAAATATGATACTTTAACATCATCACGGGCCTACCGGAAATATTTGCTGAGTCCGGACCGCGCCCTGGGCTACATGTTTGATCGGGCCGGCAAAGACTATGATCCCACCCTCATCAAGGTTTTCATCAATATTATGGGGGTATACCCGGTCGGCACCCTGTTGAGACTTGACACCGGCGAACTGGCCTTGGTTGTCAGTTCTCCCAGCAGGGATTTCTCCAAAAGGCCATTAGTCTGCATCCTGGAAAAAGAGAATGATGGCAGTTATAAAAAAAGGGAGATAATTAACCTGGACGAACGCGCCCCCGAAACAGACAACTATGTTAGGGAAATCATCGAGACCTATCACCCTTCAACTCTCGGAATCCAACCTGTACAACATATCTTTTCCAGAAATTGATTGAATATGGCATAAATATCAGGTGAACCAGGCTCTCCCCACGTTTGATTCCGCTTAAAGATCCCTGTCTATTTTGCACCTCCCCCTGAAATGATGGAGAGCTGCAGAAGAGACTCCACGACAGTTTCCTTCATCTGTCGTATATTGTACTTGATTGATTCCTCGTAAAGGTCCCTGTCTATTTTCCACCTCTCCCTGAAATGATAGAGAGCTGCAGAAGAAACTCCTTCCAGTACACCGGTCAGCCTTTTACGTGCCACCTTGCGATAGAATTCCTCTGTTTTACTGAAAAGCTCCAGGGGGGTCTCAAACCCTTCCATCCCGGCTTCCTGAAACTCCATGAAAAGCAGAGGCAGTTTTTCCTGGTAATTCCTGTCTGCCATCTGGGCAACCAGGTCGGCGGTTCCAAGAACCTTGCCCATGGTCCAGATTTCTTCAGAGTTGAATGGTATATCTGCCATGGGAAAGAAAAGCTCTGTACACTTGATCATATGGCCGCAGTCGCGGATGTCCTCCTGCGAATAGCCGTTTTCGGCAAGATATTTTCCCATGAGGGCTATTGAGCGATCCTCGTGGCCCATGGTGTGCTGGGCTCCAGTACCCTCCACTTCTTCCTCGGTCTGGATCAGGCCCGTATCATGAAATAGTGCCCCGATCAGGCAAAGCTGAACAAGCCTTGGGGAAAAAACCTGTCCCTGGACATGCAAACCATGAATGAGCCTTGCAGCAGCAAGGGTGGTTGAACAGGTATGCTCCAGGTTATGATATTTTGTATTGCTGGCCTTGTATCCGGGAAATTCTCCTTTGAAGAGACGGATGATATCCTTGTATATCTTTTCGATTGGCGACGGGTCCAGGGAAGGGTCGATAAGGAGCAGGATATTTTTTATCTCAGCTAGGGTTTCAGCTGGAGAGTTGGTATCTATCAGATCATAAAGTCTGTTGCTGTCTCTAATCATGTCATTAAAGTGCCTTAAAGGTTCAGTTGAGGTTGAGTTGTTGTGGGTATCTGGTGGGGCAAAATTTCCACCTCAAATGAAGAAGGAGTGTATTGACGGTCTGCTTACATCCCCAGAATCATCCTGTCGATAAATAACTTGATGGCTTTTTTTGCATAAATGTGTACAGAGGTAAATTCAAAATTGGTCAGGTACTGACCATTTTGTTTTTTAGTGCGCAGTACTTTAGCATAAATATCACTCATCTCGTCTCCCAGCATGAACAAGGCAATGGTTAATTTGATTTCCGTAAAAACTTCTAACTGCTCAGGTAAGACACTGGATAAACCATTATAACCGATATCGATGATCT
Organism: Desulfobacterales bacterium; assembly: GCA_030621655.1. Lineage (GTDB taxonomy): Bacteria > Desulfobacterota > Desulfobulbia > Desulfobulbales > BM004 > BM004. The sequence goes on along the minus strand of JAUXHH010000042.1, from coordinate 5,879 downwards.
GGCCTTTGTATTTTTCCGGTAGGATCTCCTTTCCATCTACATGTTGATAGGTAAAGGGCATATCTATGTTAATCCTGGGGCTCTTCCGTACCTCTCTCCGGGGGACAAACAGCTGACTTGGTTGTTTAATCAATAGTAGTTCATGGAGACTTACTGGATCTTTTTTACCCTTGACAAATACCGTCGTTGGATCACCGGTTTCGATGTAATCCTTTGCACGCTGATATGTATTTTCACTGATTAGTATCTGGCCTCGCAGACTGAATGCTACGATACTGGATGCCAGGTTTACCTCATCTCCGATCACAGTATATTCACTATGCAGGTTAGAACCCACCTTGCCGGTTATCACGGTACCGGTATTTATTCCGATTCCCATGTAAAGGGCTGGTAAACCCAAGGATTCATTCTCCCGGTTGACCTCATCCATTGCTATCTGCATATGAACGGCACAGGAAAGTGCTCTTTCTGGGGCATCAGATCTACCTGTTCTTGCCCTGAATATGACCATAATAGAGTCACCCATGAACTTATCAATCATGCCGCCATGATCGGTTACGATGATCTCACTCATCTTCGAAAAGTATCGGTTTAGCATTTCTACAACCGATGCTGCTGGAAACTGTTCTGCCATTGCTGTAAAACCACGCAGATCTGAAAGTAGAATCGTGACTTCACTTGTTTTCGTGCTACTCTCCTTCTCCAGGATATTATCAAACAGGGCTGTTAGTTCCGTTTGTATCAGTTCCTGATGAGCGGCTGTTACAGGCTCATACCGACTGTCGGAAGAATATAATCTCTTAAAAAGGTTGATGATTTCAGAAATTAACTCATCCTTGCGGTGTTCCAATGTTTTTATGAGTAGGGGATTATGCATTTTGATGATCCCTGTTGGGCTATGATGAGGTGAATGTTGGTTGAATTGATTCTTATCGCAGATACTCTATCATACTAGGTGATAAGTATTTGTTTTTTATGTGCTTGTGAAAAAACAGGGTGCTACTGCAAACCACTTCGAATTCGTTATAGATAATTCTATAATAATAATTTTTAAATAAATCTTGCGCTGGGTGTCAATAAAAAAGATAACCTGGAAAAAGCCTCTGCCTGCCCGAACTTCTAAAACTCATATAAGCATATTAAATAACTTCTGTAAAAAAACAGGTTTCTGCTGATGTGTCTGACAGTGTCAAATAGAAAAGACTGATCCATTGCCTTGTTTTATCGGGGGGGTTTCATTTCATATGCAGGGCATTAGCGACTTGCGCCAACTTCTGTCTGCAATAAGTAACCCCTCATTCCCCCTTGACACCATGCGTCCCACCGCTTAATATGCATTTCTGCTTATTTGCATATGGCAAAAGGCATGCACGAAAAGAGAAGCGCCCCTTTTATTATTTGATCGCAAGGGCAGACATCTTTAAAGGTATTAGGAAATTATGAACACACAAAATTACCAAATTTTGCTCCCTGATTTTTTTGAACGAAAAGTATTTATTGAAAATGCTTGGTGTAATTCTTGCGACGAAGCTAACGTAGGCATATTTGGTCCAGATGAATTTGAAGTTTATGGAGATAAATTTATTCGTGGATATTGCCGTAAGTGCGGAACCAAAATTGTGTCAGAGATTATTGAAAAACACATCGAAGAATAAGGATTTTAAAAAGCTGAAACTACTTATATTTGCTTCCAGATTAATATGGAAACGATAACAGCAGAATCTGCGCCACTCCTATAAAAAAACCCAAGACAGCGCCGACCAGTTCTATAAATTTTAATTCCCGCCGCATTATGGAAAAAAGAATTTCTTCCAATTTATCACTGGAAAAAGCAGAAACCTTCTCCTCAACGATTCTTTGCACATCAAGCTCTTCTTCCAGTTCACCACTCAGCTTGTCAATCAACTCTTCATTGAGACCGCCCATCTGATCAAGCAACATGTTTTTTATCTTATCTGCCATATCGCTTGACTTCAACATGGCCAGTATGGGAAAGGCCCCCGGCAACCGTTTAGATATCCCTTCTTCCAGCTTCAGGGCGATATGACTAAGAACAGCCTCGGATGTTGCCTTTTCCTTGAGATGGGCTGTAACATCCTGCGCCGAAACCAGTTCTTCCGAAACAATCTGGCCGAGCTTGCGGGCAAGTGCTTTCTGTCTCTTGGGAAACACTCCCTGCACTGAAAGGAAGAAAATTTTTACCTTATTTTTGGGGTGAAACAGCATTTTGATGGCAATATAATTTGTCAGCCAACCGATAAGCGCACCAATCAATGGTAATGTATATACCAACATCATTAAACTCCAGTAAACTTGTTGAAAGTGAAAATATTTAGAACCGGAACATAGATTATCTCAGCGAGGAGAATTGCAGCCCTGCGTCATTTGAAGATATTGAAAAGTTCAAGCACAACATTTTTCATTTTCGGGGAACTCCAATCGTAGGGGCCTATAAACTTATGCCTCAGGATGCCATCAGCATCTATGAGAAACGTCTCAGGAACACCGGTTATCATATAGGCCTGGGTCAATTCCTTGCTGGGATTGCCAAGCACGGGAAATGTAGCCCCCTGCCGTCTGGCATAGCTCTTTGCCAGATCAAGGTCATCATTGAAGATAATGGAAAGCATCTGGAACGGCTTATCTGCCATGGCCTTATTGAGGGCTTCCATAGAGGGCATTTCATCTCTGCATGGCTTACACCAGGTGGCCCAGAAATTAACAAAAACCACTTTGCCCTTCAAACCGGAAAGCTTCCAGACCTTTCCGGATGCATCCTGCAACACGAAGTCAGGAGCCGGTTTTCCGACCTCCATCCTCTTGGCGTTACCCAAACCGGCTATATTCTCGCACCCTGTAATAAGAAACAGAAAAAACACCATCAGCAAGCATGATAACAGCACACTTGACCTTTTCATTATTTGCATTATTTACACTCTCACTTTTTAATAAATAACTGTACTCAGTCTTTTTCACTTGGAAAGAGTTATGTAACTCTCTATACTTACACTTGATTTATAATATGAAATCATTTAAACAACTATAATAATCATTACTTTTTTCAAAGTAAAAAAATACAGATAAATTCTACCGATAAATTCTCAGATTATGACAAATCCTTCAGGTACTGATACCTCCAGGCCATCTCATACGAGGGCTTTTGATAAGCAGCGACTCTCTACACTTATCGATATGGATTCCCCGGAGGCGGTCCATAAAGAGGTACTCCATACTCTCAGCCTGTTCACTCCAGAATTTGACGCAGAACCGATTTACCGTATTTTCAAATTCACCATTGACCTGTATGAAGGTCATCTGGAGGGATACAAAGCCTGCAACACCGATTATCACAATCTCCGGCACATAACCGATACCTACCTGGCCATGGCACGACTGCTCCATGGCGCTCAGCTCAGCAGCAAAAATTTCAGCGTGCAGGAAATCTTCCTTGGCCTTACCGGCGCCCTCATGCATGATACCGGGATGATACAGAAAGCATGCGACATGGAAGGGACCGGTGCCAAACATACCCAGGATCATGTCAACCTCAGCATGGATTTTGTAGAAAAACATGCTGCCACTTTACATCTTGAGAGTCAGGAGATAGTTGACCTACGGGATATGATACTGTGTACTGACCTTGCGGCTGAAATACCTGCTATTAATTTCTCCTCACAAAAAATAGAACTGCTTGGCAAAATTCTTGGCACTGCTGACCTTATAGCACAAATGGCTGACCATACCTATCTTGAAAAGCTGCTTTTTCTCTATCATGAATTCCAGGAAGCCGAGATAGGAAATTTTAAAAACGAGATCGACTTTCTTCACCATACGATCCACTTTTTCGAGGTCAGCGAAACGCGCTTCAAAAAGACACTTGATGATATCAGCAGTTACATGGTTCCTCACTTTAAAGCCCGCTGGTCCATTAATGAAAATCTCTATATCATCTCCCTGGAAAACCAGCGCAAGTTCCTCGAAAAAATCATGACAGATAAGAATAAATCCGTTTACCAGGAATTGAAGCGGGACAATATTGTAAAGAAGGTCCGCCAGAAATTCGGTGATACCGGGCTGGGGGAATAAGAAAAAAGGCCCGTCACAAAGTACTGACGGGCCCTGAATACGTCACACAAGTGCTGTTATAAAATTACTCGCTGAACGATATATCAACCGAGGGCCTCATGGTGGCGCATACTGCAAGGGCAGCGTGCACCTTATGGGACTTAAAGGCAGCGATCAAATCCTCATCAACGGGCTTGTCGGCATCATAATCAACAAAGGCCTGCTGCTCAATATTGTATTCAAATCTTGGCGCCCACTTTCTGGAACCAAGCCTTGCCGTTGTTGAGCAGTTATCTACCATGTAGGCCACCCCTTTGAAATGCATGTAGGGATTGAGGGAATCCACTGCCTCGATCACCGATTCATTCGCCACTTCACTCAAACAGTGACCTTTTTCAATAAGCAGATCAATCTGGGCCATCATGGTTGCACAGTAAAGTCCTGCAGTAAAGGGGTTGATCCTGGGCATAGCGTCTGAACGATTGGCCCTGACTTTTTCTCCTACCTGCCACATACTGGTCCCATCAATCCTGCCCATGGGGAAACGGTCAAATCTCTTGCCCGCCAGATACACAGAGCGGATTTCATTACCGCTGGAGACTTCATCATATATTTCAAGCAGGATATCAAAAGCCGGCTTGTAAGAATGGGAATAAATTTTTTCAAAAATCTTTTTCCCTTCGGCATCACATTGTTCATAGACTGCAAGTATGCCGTCATGGGAAATTGTCCGGCTCAAAGGACCTGTTACATTTTCCACCGAATCAGTAAATGCCTGTTCTTCAGCCATACCTTCCTGCATGACAAAACGGCGGTAAAGCGATTCCACTATGCCGTGCACCGCACCAAGCAAAATGCCGCGCTCGCCAAAAATATCACTGCGGTATTCACTCCCCAGGGTGGTCATAAAGACATAGGGCGCGCCAACAGCTACTGCCCAGCCAAGGGCCTGATCCGTGGCCTTGCCGTCAATATCCTGCTCAACTGCAAAGCTTGTATTAATACCGGCACCGTTTATCTCCTTGCCCTGTACATACAGCCTGCGGACGGAAGGCCCCATGCCCTTGGGACACACACCTACCACATTGATATTTTTTGGAAAATATTCATCGATGCTTTCAAGATGCCCCAAAAGGAAACCATGGGAAAGTCCCAGGGTGGCACCATCCTTCATGGTGGTAAATATCTTCCCATAATGATCAATCTGGGCTGCATCGGAAATCAGCAGGAGCACCATATCGGACTCGGCAACCACCTCGTACATCTCGCCAAGGGTACCTGTCTCCTCTGTGAAACCTGCTTCCCTGGCACTGGCCATTGAAGCACTACCCAAGCGCAGGCCGATTTTCACCCTGACATCAGTGTTCTCCAATGAATCCCTGAGATTCTGGGCCTGGGCAGGTCCCTGGGAACCCCAGCCAATAACGCCTATCTGTTTGATGCCATCGAAAGCCTTGGCAAGCAAGGGAAATTTATCACGTCCTCCCCGGACAATCATCTCCTGGGTATCAGCCAGCGTGATGACCTCGGTTTCAAAGACATTTGTTTTAAATGTAACGTCCATTTTTTCCTCCTGAAATATAATGATAGCTGTACATTAAACTCTAAATATTATTTTGAAATGAACAGGGGATACTAGCAGAGTTGCTAACAAAAAGCCACTGCATTTTTACGCTGAAGGACAGAACCAATATCTCCAAACCGCCTAAACATCCAGCGGACTTTTCACTGGCCGAATCCCCTTCTGCCGCAGGACATGCGTATAGATCATGGTGGTAGAACATCCTTATGGCCGAGCAGTTCCTGCACGGTGT
>JAUXHH010000233.1 GCA_030621655.1 Desulfobacterales bacterium | reverse complement strand
AAAGTGCTGTGGTTGAAAAGGAGGATTTTGTTCTCACCTCAGGTCTTGGAGGGGTTTTCCCCAAAGGGCTTATGGTAGGGACCATTTCAGAGATCACGAAAAGCCGTCGCGGCATGTTTCAAAAAATCGAAATTATGCCTGCAGTAGATTTTTCTCAACTGGAACATCTCATAATAATAATGAAAAAAGATTCCCTGACAGAGGACTGAGCGATAGCCCGCATGTTTATTATTATTTACCTGATACTCGGCATATTTATTCTTGTTCTGCAGACAACCTTTATGCAGCAGTTGCCGGCCTGGCTGGGCAAGCCGGATATTCTCTTTTTGTTGATAGTCTATATCGCCTGCCAGGTAGATATTTTTCGTGGTGGGTTCATCATCCTTTTACTGGGGTTGCTCATGGATACTTTCTCTGGAGTTTTTTTAGGGCTTTATCCAGTGATTTATCTCCTGGTTTTAGCTTTTATCAAAGGGATTTCGAGGCAGATTGCCATCAATAAGTTCGCCTACCATGTTCCCCTGGCAGTTATCAGTTATCTATTTGTCGGTATCGGGATGTATCTTTTTTCTTTATTTCTGGCACCGGATTCTCCACCGCAATGGTCCTGGGGAACAATACTGCTTCAATTGCTTATACTTGCAGTTATAGGTACACCGGTTTTTGGAATCTTTGATAGTATTATGAATTTTTGCAGGAGCAGTTCAGCCTCTGGACGCTTCCTGGGAACAAATAGATCAAATCGTTTTAAATAGTGAATTTCTCAGATGCAACCCCCGAAGCAGATATTTACGAAGTTAAAAAAGATTGATGTAGAAGAGCTGAATCAGCTGAAGAAGAGAACGGATGCTGCGACACTTGTCATCATTTTCTTCATTGTCATCATTTTGGCCCGGTTGTGGTTCCTCCAGATTCACTATGGCAGTAAATACCGGGAACTGGCGGACAATAACAGGGTCCGCATGCTCGATGTTGTGGCCCCGCGAGGTACTATCCTGGACCGGGAGGGACGAACCATAATTACCAACCGCCCAAGCTTTAATATTGTATGGGTAAGGGAGGACTCTCCCGACCCGGATGAAATTATTAAAAAGCTGTCCAGAATTTTCAATGAGGAAATTGCGGTTCTTCTCAAAAGAGTGAGGGAGGCAGCTGATAATCCCAGACATATTCCGATAATGCTTAAGGAGGATATTGACTGGAAAACCCTTGTGTATATTGAGAATAATCATTATGAGTTGCCTGGCGTAAGAATCGAGGTCCTGCCAAGAAGGGATTATCTTTTTAATGATCTGGGGTCTCACATGATCGGCTACCTGGGCCAGATCAATATGAAGGAACTGGAGGAAAGGAAAGGGGCCAATTACCAGAGTGGCGATCTGCTTGGCAAGAGAGGATTCGAAAAGCTTTATGAAGATGAATTGCGGGGTGAAAAGGGCATCATGTACATGGAGGTTGATGCACATGGTTTTGAACAGCGCCAGTTAAAGGGCAAGGAGCCTCTTTCCGGTAATGATCTGCAACTTACCATTGACCTGGATTTACAGCTTGAAGCTGAAAAGGCCATGGCAGGGAGGGCAGGTGCAGTTGTAGCCATGGATGTTAAATCGGGGCGAATCCTTGCCTTTGCCAGCGCACCGCCTGTTCATCTGGAAGATTTTGTCGGCGGCATTTCAACAAAAAACTGGCAGGCCCTGCTCAATAATATTAAACGCCCGTTGGTGCATAAAACCATACAGGGACAATATCCTCCAGGCTCAACCTATAAGATTGTTACAGCCCTTGCCGGGCTGTCAAAAGGGGTGATAGATCCAAAAACGGTTTTTTACTGTTCCGGCTCCATGAAATTCGGCAACCGCAGATACGGCTGCTGGAAAGAGGGCGGTCATGGTCCTGTCAGTTTGTACCGTGCCCTGGCCGAATCATGCGATGTTTATTTTTATAAGGTCGGCCTAAAGGTAGGAGTTGATTCCCTGGAAGAATACGCCAACCGCATGGGGCTTGGCCATAAAACCGGAATAGATTTTGAATATGAAAAATCAGGCCTTATTCCTACCGCAGCCTGGAAAAAATTAGCAAAAGGAGTCTCCTGGCAGGAGGGTGAGACCCTTTCAATCGCCATTGGCCAGGGATTTAATCTCGTTACGCCGTTACAGATTTGCCAGATGACCTCTGCCCTTGCAAATGGAGGTATTCTGTATAAGCCGTTTTTGATTGAAAAGATTATTGATCCTGAAGGGCACGTAATCAAGGAATTTCAATCAATAATAGATGTTGAACTCATCGGCATGGAAAAAAACTTTGAGCTGATCCGGAAAGGGCTGGTCGGCGCTGTAAATGACAGATACGGTACCGGAAAAGCAGCCCGTTTGAAAGATATTACGGTTGCCGGCAAGACCGGTACGGCCCAGGTCGTTACGATGGAGAAATATAAAGAGGTTGATGAGGAGGATGTAAAATATAAACATAGGGATCATGCCTGGTTTACCAGTTTTGCACCAGCGGAAAATCCCGAAATTGCCGTTACAGTCCTGGTGGAACACGGGGGCCACGGCGGTTCTGCTGCAGCTCCGGTAGCAAAGAAAATTCTGGAGCGATATTTTGCTAAAAAAAAGAAAGCAGCGACTGAAAATGTTCAAGACGAACAGGCAAGTCTACAATAAAAGAATAAATAGTAATTTGAGTAATTTCTTAGACCTCGGCATGGTTATTCGTAGAGTATATTGGGGCGATTATTCAAACTGAAGTTTCATGGGAATAATAAATTGAGATAAACATGTTTCGTATTGACCGACAGCTGATAAAAAATTTTGACTGGGTAATGCTTGTGGCAGTACTTCTGATTGCTGCCATGGCACTGGTAAATCTTTACAGTGCCACCTATGCCGGGGGAACTGCCGGCACCCATGTCTTTATCAGGCAGCTCTATTTTTTTCTGGCAGGACTTTCATTTATCGTGATCATCAACTTGTTTGATTATCGGCTGCTGCTGACCTGGAATTACCTCCTGTATGGTATTGTCGTCTGCCTGCTCCTGGTTTCTCTGCTGTTCGGAGGAAGTATTGCCGGTACGCAGCGCTGGATAGATCTTGGTTTTTTCAGGCTGCAGCCTTCAGAGCCGGCGAAATTAATGCTGGTCATTTCTCTGGCCAGCTATTATTACCGCAAGGATACAGGCCGGGGTTTTACAATCGGGCAACTGTTAGTACCCATCGTGCTGACTGGGGTATTTTTCATTCTTGTCCTCCA
>JAUXHH010000185.1 GCA_030621655.1 Desulfobacterales bacterium | reverse complement strand
ACAACGTTTACAAAATACTAGGGACAAATTGCTAAAACCGCGTGGGGAGATTTCTTCTGTTGCCTCCATCGCCAGAGATTTTGGCTTTACCCACCTTGGACGGTTTTCTAAAGTTTATAGAAAGCGATTTGGAGAAACCCCTTCAGAAACACTCCAAAAGGGGCGATAAATATAAACCGAGGAATGTTGCCAATAATCTTACGGTAGGGTCAGAAATTGGTCCTGCCTTTTTTTTAAAGACTTACAATGTCAACATCTTGAGTTTTGTCATACAAAATCTGACTCAATATATCCACTGGAAATCTTGATACTTTAATAACCTTCACGACTCAAAAGAGATAGCAGTTATCGCAAATCTTGACATAAAAAAACTGGCCAATAATGACCCTGCCATTCTTATCCAGAATTTGTTAATTCTGGATTTCGCTATTTTACTATGGCTGGTTTTCTCCAGATCGGAGCAAAAACATAAACCATTATCGGACCGGTGGTTAATCCTCCAGGGAGAGCAATAAAACCCATCATGAGACCTATTCCTACGGCGGCGGAGACCTCAAGAAACGTCATATTCCATAAGGCTTGATTAAAGTGTATCCAATTTATGTGAAATAGACACATGAGGATGGCAGCCAACATCAAGCCTAACAAACAGACGACCGGTTGGCCTAATAATACCATTGAAACAACAAGCCAGGCCCCTGCCGGACTTGGCAGGCCGCGAAAAAAACCGGCTGGGGTTTTATCCTTGGAGCGGCCATAGTCGTATAATCTTATGCTGGTGGCGATGAAATAAAGTACACCTATGCCCATGGACAAGGGAGAAAAATTGTTCAGGGCCGCGACTAAAAAGGCAGGACCGACACCAAAACTGACCAGATCGGCGAACATATCAAAATGTTTGCCAAAATTGCTGCTGACTGCCAGCTTTCTGGCTACAGCGCCATCTATTAAATCAAAGGCCATTGCCACAAAACTTAATAATACTCCCAGCTCAATTTTATTGTTTAGAGCACACCAAATTGTCCCGAACCCGGCTGCAAGATTACATAAGGTCAGGATTTGCGGAATCATTACTGAAATCTTATTTATTACCGCTGTTGGCAGGATGCGAATTGCCACAGATATACTTGCCAAAATTACCGCAAACCAGATAAGAAAATTACCTATAGTGGAGAGCCATGGAGTGGCCGTCAAGATGGCCGTGGCAAAAAAGAATTTTGAAATATTTTGCGAAAGAGCTTTTTTTTTGCCGAACTGATTGGCACCCTCAACCTGCACTCCTCGAAGAAATGTTGAGGCCATATCCAGGGCAAACAAAACAGTAAGGCCAACCCTGTCAATTGCCGGCCAGAATACAACCAGGGTGCTGTATGTAATCAGCTTATCAACCAGAGGATCAATGATTCTTCCTTGGTCGCTGACCTGGTTGGTTTCTCTGGCCAAAGCACCATCAACCAGATCAAAAATAATAACTGTAGTGACTATCAGGATGGAGATGGACCCGAAGAACTGCCAGGGCAGCCCGGACCAGGCGGCTAATTCACTTTTATAAACCCATATGAACCAACCTGGAATATAAATAATCAGTCGGCCCCAGGTGATTTGATTTGGTGTAATACCTAAATCATAACCGAGCCAACGCACAAACCTGAAAAATAATGTTTTTATCATTTATTTATTTTTTACTTCAGAAGACGTTTGATCCAAAATAATTTACACAAAGAGGATATACTCGATATTGCTTCCCATTATCTTGAATCAAAGTTCAGATTTCTTGCCAATCTTGACTTTTACTTCTCACGAAACGAGTCAACATGTTCATTGGCAATGTTAACTTTTTGAATACAGTGAAAAAGACTTAACTGTTCTCTGTAATTGCCGGCAACAGAACCGTAACCTTGGTATGATCCCCATGCATGCTTTCAAGAATAAGTTTGCCGCCATGGTCGGCTATGATTCCATGGCTGATCGTAAGCCCCAGCCCTGTACCAATACCAGAGGGCTTGGTTGAGAAGAAGGGATTATATATCTTGTCCAGAATTGCAGTTGGGATGCCGGTACCGTAATCGATGAAGATAACCGCAAGGTAGAGGGTATCGTCTACTGTCTCCTCCATACCATGAATTATGAGGTTCTTTTTAGGGTGAGCGTTAGGGTGCCTCTGGTTCAGAGCGTAACGGGCATTATTAAGTATATTTAATAATACCTGCTCCATCTGTTGAAAATCTGCCAGTGTTTTATGGAGTTCTTCCGGAAAATCAACTGTCAGGTTGATCCCATCTTTAAGAATCTGAGTCCCTGTAAGAGCAAGGACCTCGTTAAGAACCTCCTTGATATCAATTGGCCTTTTCCCCATTTTATTTTCACGGGCAAAAGAGAGCAGGCTGCTTACAATGCTTGCAACCCGGTCTCCTTCCTTGATAATTCTGGCCGGGATTTCATCAGTTGTGATTTCTCCTTTTTTAACTTCATCAACCATGATCTGGGCAAAATTAATTATACTGTTGACGGGGTTGTTGATTTCGTGTGCCACGCCGGCTGCCAACTCTCCTATTGATGCGAGATGGCCGGCGCGCATAGTTTCGGTTTGCATGGTAATGTCCTGGGAAACGCAGACAATGCCTTCAAATTTGCCCTTTTCACTGAATATGACAGAAGCAGTGAAAAGCATTCGGAATTTTTCATCGTACTTTGAAAGATAGGTTGTCTCTACATTTCGTGTGAAGCCCTTATTGATGAGATCGTCAAGTCCGATATCGCTATAATAACCCTCGGCAAAAATCATCGAAAAAGGTTTGCCGATTAATTCTTCCCTCGTATATCCAAGCAAATCATAGGTTGATTGGTTCGCGGCCCTGATTGTCTGGTCCTTGTTGACCACCAGCAGCGAATTACTCATTGATCGAATTATGTTGTCGGTATAAGCCTTGGCAGTAATAAGCTCCTGCCTGGAGGTTTTTAATTTTTCGGCCATGACATTGAAAGATACTGCCAGTTGACCTATCTCATCCTTAGAATTGACAGTGACCCGATGGGTCAAATCACCTTCAGCAAGGCGATTGGTCCCGACTACAAGGTGTCTTATTGGTCTTTCAAGAGCCCGTGCCATGAAATAGGCATTAATTATGGTGGCCAGAATCGCAATAAATAGGACCAGGGTGAGCATTTTTTGAGAAAATGTGGAAATTTTCAGAATCGCAGTATTTTTTTCCTCGATTCTTTTGCTGACGTAGGCTGCAGCCTCTCTCCCTAAGATCGCTATTCTATCTGCCTCCCGGACAGCCAGATTTTCCATTTCCCTGGCAGAAGAGCCGCCCCGATCTCCTTTTCGCACCTCTGTTGCAAAGGCATAGATGGCCTGTTTGAATCCTCTGGCCGCCCTGGTGATTTCGTCGATATTGGCAAGTTCATCCTTGTCGGTTGCCAGCACCTTGACTTCATCAATTTCCTTGAGAGCCTTGTTAACCAGCAGATCAACCGATGCAACAACATCAGTTTGTCCCAATCGGTAGTCGTAAAGTTTATCCTTGGCGTGGGTGATGATCTCAGCGACATCATACCAGTGTCTCAACTTGACTTGATCTACAGTGATAATTGCCGTAAGACGTTCTGCGCTTTTTGACATGGAGATATAGGCAAAAAGGCTTTCAATGATGATTATCACCAGCAGAATGAAAAGCCCCAGATTTTTTGCAGTACGGAACGAAAAGTTCATCGATTATAACCGCCACTCAAACAGAGAGTTACCTTTTATAGGAGTATTCCTGAAGGTCAATACCCAACTGTTTTGCCATATTATACACAACCACATAGTCATCATTGCTTGTTGCAATAAATTTGATTGCCCCAAAATTTTTCAGAATCTCCTGGCCTTCAGGGGTTTCATGCAATGAAAGCAAGAGGGTTCTGATCCGTAATTTTATTGCAGGATTAAGGTCTTTGCGAACAGCCAGGCCGTTTGAGGGAACTTTCGGAGATTCAAAAAGAACCACCATCTGTTCCTTGAAATCCGGATATAAGTCGGATCGTAGCCATGTCGTTC
>JAUXHH010000117.1 GCA_030621655.1 Desulfobacterales bacterium | reverse complement strand
TCTGCAGCGCCTCGGTCCAGCCCTTGATAACACCGTCAGTCTGTAAAGTATGGGGCTCACCCCTGGAATAGGAACTGTCGAACTCCGTGCCGTCTATTAATGTGCCCCGGTAGTGGACCACAACAGAGTCTTCCAGCCCGGGAGAATTTCCGTCACCCTCCTTCAGTATCCTGTACTGGAGGCCGCTTTCAGTAGTTTTGACCCCTTCCTTTTTGCCATTTTCCTCTAAAAATTTTACAGACTCCTCGGCGTTTTGGACTATACTTTCCTGGATCTTTCTCATCTGCTCGTCGCGAGCCTTCTCCTTGAGGGCCAGGATCAGGCTCCTCATCTCTTCATTGCTCAGAAGGGGTTCCTTTCCATCGATGGCATCGTTCAAACCCTGAGAGAGTTTTTCGAAATCGACGTTGACGCCGTCTTTTTTCATGGTGAGGCCGACCTGGTAACCGATGCTGTAGCTTTCCTTATCCTTCTGGGTCTCAAGGGCCGGCACTTCATCAGCAAAGAGATACGATGGAGCCAACGTCAAAAGGACCAATGGGAATAACAGTATCTTACATAATGTTTTTAGCATTTAATCTCCTCTGTAATGGGGCATTACTTCAAGCACAACCCGCATTTTTTCATATAGTTATTTATGTCTATTTACTTGCCCAATTGCCCCTGCAAAAAAAACTACTATTTACAGTTTTCTTATTAAGTATCTATATATAAAATATAATTTTGGTATAATAAAATACATAAAAACCCCTATATTGACTCAAAAAACACTGTATATTTTTGAATATAGTATAATCAAACGATGCTCTGTTAAATTATCAACCCCTATAAATTGTTAGGATGACTAGCCCGGGTTTCTCACAAGCCGAGGCGCCGGATAGACAAAGTGTAAGGAGGTTGAGCTATACTTTAGTATGCTTAACGCCTTACACTGCAGGCTATACGGATGTATCGGCTTGCCTTGCGCGAACAATTCAGCACATTTTTTATTTGCAGCATTCGTAAACACTCTGTTCCTGTCAATATCCCGTATACCATCTTCTATGCCCTCAGACTATCACCACTCACTATTAAATGCTGAAATGTTCGTGAGAAATGCGGGCTGATTAGTCACCCCCGGACATCCGGTCTCTGCTAAAAAAGAAAAGGACCCAAGCTGTCAGATTGCATCATGTAAATGCACCGGCTTGAGTCCTTTAGACTTAAAATTTATTGTGATTAAAGTTATTCGCCGATGATTTTTACCAGGACTCTTTTTTTACGACCACCATCAAACTCACCGTAAAATATCTGTTCCCAAGTGCCGAAATCAAGCTTGCCGTCAGTAATTGCCACAACCACTTCCCTGCCCATCACCTGTCTTTTCAAATGGGCATCGGCGTTGTCTTCATACCCGTTATGACGATACTGGGAGACAGGCTCATGGGGGGCAAGCTTTTCAAGCCAGACCTCATAGTCATGATGCAGGCCGGATTCATCGTCATTGATAAAGACCGAGGCAGTTATATGCATGGCATTGACCAGCACTAATCCTTCCATAACACCACTTTCCCGCAGGCATTCATCCACCTGTGGTGTGATATTGATAAATGCCCGTCTGGATGGCACATTAAACCAGAGTTCCTTACGAAAGCTTTTCATATTGACCTCTTCATTCAGCAGACAACTGCACAATCTTTAAAGAGCCTATTTCTTTTTCTTTGCCAGTTCAGCATCAATAACCTGTTTAAAACCAGGAAGGCTTCTCTGCTGGAGCATGCGGCCGTTAATGAAAATGGAAGGCGTGCCGCGCACCCCGGCTTCGACGCCATCTTTCAGGTCACGCTGGACCATGGCAGCCAGGGCCGGATTTTTCATATCCTGCTTGAACTGTTCCATATTGAGCCCTAGAGACTGCGCAAACTCCTCAAATTTTGCATCGCTGAGACTGCTGTAGTTCTTGAAAAGTTCTGCGTGATATTCCTGGAATTTTCCCTGCTGGTGTGCGGCCAGGGAAGCTATCGCTGCATTCATGGCAGACTTGTGTATTCTTGTCAGTGGGAAATTTTTGAAAACCAGTTTAACATCATTCGGATACTGCCCGAGCACCTGCTCGAGTAAAGGTTCGACCTTTGCGCAGTAAGGTCATTGGTAGTCGCTGAACACAGCAACGACCACCGAGGCGTCGGCAGGCCCCTTGAAGGCCAGGCCGGCAATGTCAATATCAACGACAAAACTGATCTTAACCACCTCCAGGGTGTTCTCTTTGCTATCAGCAAGCAGTAGCAAATCACCTTTGGGAGAGGTGCCAATGCTCATCACTGATTCACTCACAGTCAGAGTATCCTTGAGTGTGCCGCTACCGTCCAGTATAAAAACCTTTCCACCCTCCGCAAGGATAAAGGTATATTTACCGTCAGCAGAACTAGTCATATCAATGGGTTTGGCATCAAGTTTAAACGTCTTTGATTGTCCCATCTCTACTTCGGCCATAACCAGTCCACTGAAACAAAAAATCAGTGCAGTCAACAAAATGCCTATCCTGCGAACCTGCTTCATAGCAAAAACCCTCCTTTATAATAGTCAGTTATATGAAATAATTATTCTCGTTCTTATTTTCAGAAAATCAGGAAGTAATTCATTTTATAAATAACTAATACCGCCCTCATCAAACAGCAACTTTTACTGCTGGATTATTCCTGTCTGATTCGACCGACAGATTGAGGAAGATACTCTGCAACCTTTTTTGTAGCAAGTTTTTAATAGGGTCTCCGCACCCACACCCGGCAAAGTAATAATGTAAGATATCTACCTTTTTTACATTACTCCGTCTTGCCGAAAACCTCTGCATCGTTTACTATTTATAATTGCATAAAAATTTAAAATTCAGACTCTCTCTGTTTTTTTGCATAATCTTTCCAGAAGCTTTGCTGTATGCTGTATAAAGTTACATAGGAATTTCAAGAAAAATGAAAAGTAAAACCTTAATAATCTTATTTCTCTCTCTTGCTGTCAGTCTTTTATTGCTCAACAGCTGTTCAGGAGATAACAAAAAAGCCATCCGGATAGGAGACACGCTCCCTTCATTTACAGGCACTGATCTTGGAGGCAAATCCTTTTCACTGGCTTCCCATAAAGGCAGCCCGACAATTGTACGTTTCTTTCTGCTCGACTGCCCCTACTGTAAAGCGGACACTCCTATCTTTAATAAATTTTATGATACGTACCGCCAGAAGGGCCTTGAGATTGTATACATTAACAATAATGGAGCCAATTCTGCAGAAGTGCAAAATTTTACAGATGAACTTAAAATTCAGTTTCCTGTGCTTTATGATCCAAAAGGCAGAATTGCCAAGCAATATAATGTCAGAGTGCAACCGCTTGCCCTGATCCTGTCACCAGAACATAAACTGCTCGCAGCTCTACTGGGGGGGGTCAGTGAGGCAGAACTCAATGAACTTCTCGGTCAATACTTTCAGGAATAATCGCTAACATCATATAAACCAGGAGAGAATCTCTATGAAAACAGCAAGAATTCTTATACTAATACTTTTTGCCCAACTGTTTATCCTTGCACCCGTTCTCTATGCCAATGGCAAAGCAACTGAAATAGTACCTCCCCAGACTCGCTGCCCGGTCTGCGGCATGTTTGTGGCGAAATATCCAAACTGGGTGACCCAAATACATTACGAGGATTCAGGAAAGACCAGATTTTTTGACGGTGTCAAGGATATGATGGTCCTCTATTTTGATCCTGAACGATATATGGCCCCACCCAGAGAGGCTATCAAGAATATATATGTTAAAGACTATTATTCACTCAGTTGGATTTCGGCACAGGATGCCTTTTACGTTGTCGGCAGTGATGTTTACGGTCCCATGGGTCATGAACTTATTCCATTTGAATCTAAAGAGGCTGCAAAATCTTTTTTGAAAGACCATCGCGGCAGAGAAATTCTTATTTTCAGTGAAATTACATCCGAACTCATTGATTCGCTGCGGGTAGCTCAGAAAATGCGCTGATGTCCGGTTTAGAGATCCAACGCACTAAAAATACTACCCCCTTCCTTTAATGTAAATATTATGCGGCCTTCACACATTCTACTCATCATCCTTCTGTTTTTCTTCTTTGTTGACACCTCTCTTTTCATCCATTCACAACAATTGAAAGAGGAACTGCAATCTGATGAAAAAATACAGAAGATTGCGGTTGCAGGACTGGGGCTCACAGACCTCTGTGTTGCCACTGAGGCACGCTATACAAGACATCCGGCAGTGAGTGACCCTATGGCCCCGTTTATGGATCATCCCGGAGCACTTGAACACTTTCCCACCGGTTCCTTCTGGGCTGTAAAAGCAAACAAGGAAACCCGGTAAACTGTATTGCCATGATACCTAAAGGTTTGGAAAAACAGTTTAATATTCTCGATTTTTCCCTTTCTTCCCTATGGAGAAGAAAACTGAAAAATCTGGGCATAATGCTGGTATTCGCATTGGTGATCTTTTTGCTGGGCTCATTTCAAATGTTGACCGGAGCCCTGTCCAATTCAGCTGAATCGGTTCTGGAAAACACCCCGGAAATAACAATACAAAAGATGTCTGCCGGAAGACAGGAAGCCATTCCGCTGGCCTATAAAGAAAAGTTACGTTCCCTTTATGGCATCCGGGCAATCATTCCAAGGGTCTGGGGATACTATTTTGATGGATCAAACCTGGCCAATTACACTATTATGGCGCTGGAATCGGACTCTATGCCCTCCGGCAACAAGCTCAATCTCACTCTGTCCTATGGACATTTTCCTAAAATCACTGAACCAGGCACTGCGGTACTCGGCCGCTCGGTGCATAATATTCTGGGACTCGGCAAACGGCGCATCTTCTCCTTATTCAAACCGGACCTTTCCTTGAAATCTTTTAAAATGGTAGGGCTCTTCGACCAGGGAACTGATCTCCTGACTAATGATCTGATAATCATGAATCTTGCCGATGCCCGTGAACTCTTTGCTATCCCGGAAACAATGGTTACAGACCTCTGCGTCTATGTTGCCAATCCAGTTGAAATTGAGACCATAGCAAAAAAAATAGCCGCACTGCTGCCTGACACCAGAGTCCTCACTAAGTCTCAGATCCAGAAGACATATCAGGTTGTTTTCAGTTGGCGCAGCGGTTTTGCATCAATCTGTCTTTTAACAGCCCTGATTGCCTTTGCAATTCTTGCCTGGGATAAGGCTTCAGGATTGTCCCCTGATGAAAGAAGGGAGATCGGCATACTCAAAATTCTTGGCTGGGAGACTGCTGATATTCTTGCTGTGCGTTTCTGGGAAAGCACCCTGGTTTCAACCTTTGCCTTTATCATTGGATGTACGGCAGCCTATATTCATGTGGCATTCTTTGACGCGTCGCTCTTAAAACCTGTCATGATAGGGTGGTCTGTCATTCATCCCTCATTCAAGTTGCTGCCATCCGTAACATTAGCCGACCTTATGCTTATTTTTTCATTTTCCGTGATGCCCTATCTTGGAGCCACAGTGATTCCTGCCTGGCGCTGTTCCACCGTGCCGCCTGATTCGGCGATACGGTGAAAAGAAGGTTTCAAGGGTTCAAGGG
>JAUXHH010000201.1 GCA_030621655.1 Desulfobacterales bacterium | reverse complement strand
GAACGACATGGCTACGATCCGACTTGGGACCAAGGATTTCAAGGTTTCTAAAGGCAGAACGAACGGTCCCTTTTACGATGGACTTACGTTTCATCGGGTTATTCCCAACTTCATGATACAGGGGGGTGACCCGCTTGGAAGTGGCACCGGTGGCCCGGGATATAAATTTCCGGATGAATTTGTTCCCAGCCTGAGATTTACAGGCCCGGGAGTGCTGGCAATGGCCAATGCCGGCCCAAGAACCAATGGCAGCCAGTTTTTCATCACCCATAAAGCTACCCCGCATCTCAACTATAAACACACAATTTTTGGTCATGTGGTTTCCGGTCAGGATGTGGTGAATGCTATCCGGCAAGGTGATATTATTGAGAAAGTTGAGATCATTAGAAACGGTGACAAGGCTAAGAATTTTGCCACGGACCAGGCTGCCTTTGACAGTCTGTTGGCCCAGAGGAAATAGTTTGATAGAGTCCAAATGAGGGAAACCAAACACAGAACGCCTGCCATGCTCGGCAGGCGTTCTGTTATGAGAAGATATTATGCAAAAAAAGCCTATTAAAAGAGTACTCCTTACATTTCTTCTGATATGTGCCTGTCATTTCCTGGCAGCAGGAACGGCAGGCTCTGCGGAGCGGCCGGACTACAAGGCACTTGTCGGCAAATGGGTTCGAACTGACGGCGGTTATACCCTGCGTATCAGAGACGTTAAACAGGACGGTACCGTTGATGCAGGATATTTTAATCCAAAGGAGATCCATATTGCTGAGGCCAACGTTTCTGATCGGGAAGGGTTGGTAAAACTTTTCATCAGATTTCAGGATGAGGGGTATCCCGGGTCAACGTATACCCTTTATTACTACGCAGAAAAAGATGCCCTGGCCGGCTTCTATTACCAGGCTGTAATGAAACAGACTTTTGAAGTGGTTTTTATAAGAGAATAACGAATTTGTTCAGCCCTAGAATGGAGATTGAAATGAGATGAGGAGCTGGATTGCGCCTTTTTTCTTTAATACGGCCTTTCAGTAAAACAGTGGGTTGACTGGTTTGTAAGGCATGCTTATATTCAACCTACCGTTACGGAAGACTATTATTAAGGAGATAAAAAATGCCTATTTATGAATATCGCTGCAAGGATTGTGAGACGGTTTTTGAGACCTTTGTTTCATCCATTCCAGATGCTGATAAGGTTGTCTGCAAGAAATGTGAAAGCAGGAATGTAGAAAAGCAGATCTCTACATTTG
Source organism: Desulfobacterales bacterium (assembly GCA_030621655.1). GTDB lineage: Bacteria > Desulfobacterota > Desulfobulbia > Desulfobulbales > BM004 > BM004. The sequence continues at coordinate 2,606 of JAUXHH010000201.1, read as the reverse complement.
CAGGTCGTTTGTCCGGCAGTTCAAGTGGAGCACCGGCAGGAGCCCTTTCCGGCTGCTCATCCAAGTCCGGTTTCTCTTGAGCATGACATTCCGGGGGCCAGGTTTGGCTCCTTTAACATATAAGGGCTGTCAGTTTAGCACAATCTAACTGGCAGCCCTATTTTTTTAGGTTCAGGCTGAAGGAGTATAGACTGAAGGCTGAAGGGTAAAGGTTCAAGATGCAGAGCGCAGGGCATAGGATGACAGGCCCAGAGTTTTGTTTTTACCAGTAACCATAAACTGTATTTTTCCTTCGGCCTTCAGCCTAATAACCAATATTTTTTTTCAAAACATTACTCCATCGCTCCATTACTCCAGTTGCCTTTCAATTTTTTCCTTCAGCCTTCAGCCTTCAGTCTTCAGCCTAATAACCTCATTAGTTATTTTTTCTTTTTAAAGATGTAGAGCACTTCATTTTCTTTGAGCATGCCATACTCTTTTCTGGCTTTTTCCTCCAGAAAGGCAGGGTCGTCCCGCAGTCTGTTTATTTCCTCCTGCAGTGCCTTGTTCTCAGCCTCAAGCCTTTGGCTTTTCGTCTGGAGTTTTTCAATTGCATCATGGGACCGTATCATGTCGAAGACGCCCCTGTTGGGAGCAAAAATAATCCACAGAATAAGCAACAGGGCAAAAACCAAAGCTGAATAGGATAATAGTTTTGTTTGGTGGTTTGTGAACTTATTGCGCATGGGATCGTGTGCTGAACTGCTAAAAAGGTTATAATTTAAAAAAGGTCTGGGTTTAGCGTGAATTATTTTGTCTTTTGAATCAGGAAAAAGTATCACAGAATATGTGCATGTGCAATTGGAACCATTTTAAATACGAAAGATTTTATGCCGCAACATAATATGAAAATTTATCTTGCCAGCGCCTGCCTGACAGGGCTTAAAACCCGTTATGATGGAAAAATTATACAGAGTGCCGCGTGTAAGAAGGCTGTTGAAGGGGCAGTATGTATACCGGTCTGTCCGGAACAGCTGGGCGGTCTTCCAACGCCAAGGGTGGCAGCAGACCTGGTCGGCGGCGACGGTCATGATGTGCTGGCCGGACATGCCAGGGTGATTACCAGGGATGGTCTTGATGTGACCGGGAATTTCATATTGGGTGCCAGGCAGGTTTTAGAAATTGCCAGGCAGCATGACATTGCAAAGATTTTTTTGAAAGCAGGAAGTCCTTCATGCGGCCTTGCTTCAAAGATCGGAGTGACAGCGGCCTTGCTGCAGAATGAAGGTTATACCATTATTGAAATGGAGTAGAAAAGTTTTGTCGGCATACGTGTCAATCGTTGGTTTGATTTGTTAACCAACACACTGCCGACGATTATCAGCATACGAAAATTGCTGATGATTGACAGACACAGCAGGCAGCAATCAGCTGCAGCTGATAGAGAAACCGGGGATTTGATAAAGACCTTGTCCATGTAAAAATGGTTTCATAAAAAAATATTATCAGGAGGAATTAATGCGAAAATTTATATCTATCACAATGCTTTTTCTCTTGGGTGTATCTCTTGGGGGTTGTGCTTATTATCCCCCTCCCCCCCCAACAATAATCACCCCCTCACGAGAAGTTTTTACTATCAGATCAAAGGCTCTGGATGGCACCGATTCGAGGAATCACTATTTGAATGTAAGGACTAACCAATTTAGAGCAGGTGAAACGCCTTGCGTATTAGTTAAAGGTTATAGCGGGGAAACAATTACTGTGGACTTATATAATCTCGACACAGGAAAACTTAGAGCCCAAAATACAGTCTCTGCACCCCAAAGTCAGATTCCTTATTTGTGTTATCCTAGCTTGGGAAATGGTTCTTTTAAGGCTGATGTGTTTCTACATGGCGTACTGAGTGGAACCACTACTTTTGGGGTTTCCAGGTGAGGGTGCAATCTTGACCCCTTTTCTTTTGTCTTCTGCAATACGGATTAAGCTGTGTTTTTCTGTAATATATAAATCTCTCCCGGAATCCAGGTGTCACCTTCCTTGCGGATACCAGCTTGTTTTTGTGCAATAACAGTGAAATCAGACGCAACGGCCAGTCTGGAGATATAGGCCGTGGCGTGTGCATAACGCCCTGTTGGTTGTAGGGTGAAATCATTATGCTGCTGCGATTCCACAGAAAAGGCAAAATAACCTCCTGGGCTGGCTTTGTTGCTGACCGCGTTGAAGAGCGGTTCCAGGTTGCCGATATAGATCATGACATCGGTGGCAATGAACAGATCAAATAAGTCGGGGAATTGCCGCAGCTGTTCATAAAGATCACCTACAAGGAGAGCATCATAAATCTCTTTCTCCCTTGCGTGCTCGATCATTTTTTTTGAAATATCTATGCCTGCGAGATAATCGGCTATATCATGGAAAGCCTGACCGGAAAGGCCGGTACCGCAGCCCAGGTCTATTACTTTCGATAAACGGGTGCCGACCGGTACATATTCAGAGAATAACTCACGTAATTGGGTTGGAATTCTGTATTTCAGTCTGTTGATAAGGTCTGTTTCAAAGCTGCTTGAATACTGGTCAAACAGGTTAGTGACAAACTGTTGCGGGGCGCTATCAGGTGTTTCGTCGCTCAG
>JAUXHH010000128.1 GCA_030621655.1 Desulfobacterales bacterium | reverse complement strand
CGAAGATCAACGACCCGCATTCGAGGGGAAGCTTTATAAAACTTGAGAGAATTCTTACTATTTTGAAGACACCTCAAATGAACCGTCAGGACTTACCTGGACGACTGCATCGACATATCTTGCCTTGTACCCATTATCCTTCAGGGTTTTAAGAGCCATACTCGCGAGTATGCCGGTATTGCAATGAATAATGATTTCTTTATCTTTTGGAAGTTCAGCAAGTCGACCTGCAAGCTCGGCCTGCGGAATATGGACGGCTCCGGAAATTGTCCCGGCAGTACCGCTGTCGCGCACATCAAGAATAACTTTGCCAGTCATTTTACCTGCCGCCGCCTTCTTGAATTCAGCACTTGTTATCTCGCCGGGTTTCAGTTTTTTTACATAGACAATCTTTGAGCCTGGATCACCCGGGAAGAACTTGCCGTCCCAGGCCTTGGCCCCGCCTATTAAAACAGAGGCATTTTTATATCCCCAGCCGCGTACAAGTGCAAAGGTCTCGGCGGAAGCCGGGTCATCGTTATACAGAATGATCGGTGCCGATTTGGCCTTGGGAAATTTATCTTTTGCCGCAGCCAGTTCAGCCTCAGGGATTGATACAGCGCCTTTGATATGACCTGCGGTTGCTGCTTTTTTGGAGCGGAGATCAATAAGGACATATGAAGTATTCTGGTGGATCATTTTCTTAAGGCCATTGGCAGGCATTGCAAAAACACCCTTGGATTTCTTCCAGCCGGGAAGACCTGAAGAGAGAACCTTAACATTGGTATAACCGAGTTCAACTGCCGCACGGGCAGAGAAGGGACTCATGGTTCAGGTGGGTCCTCCGCAGTAAAAGACGATAAGTCTATCCTTATCATTTGACAGGACCGTTGAGCAGCTTTCTTCAAAGCTGTCAAAGGGAAGCGAAATGGCAGAAGGGATATGGCCGGTTAAAAATGCACCCTTAGGTCTTGCATCAATCAGGGTATAATTGCCTTTCTCGGGTCCCTGGGAAACGAGTTTTGCTACTTCGTCATTTGTGATTTTCTGGTCTTCCGGAACCTTGTAGGGCTGTTTAACAGTGATTTCGGTAGCCAGGGGTTTTGATTCACCACCTGAGTAACTTATACGGATCTCTTTGTTCTTCGGAAGATCCTTAATGCTTTCAGCTCCTGAGGTTTTATCGCCGTTAACAACGCTGGTTTTGTCGTCGTAATTGACGATCCAGATTAATTTTTTGCCAACTTTTACCTGCAGGGTGTTGAAGTCAGGTGAAACTGTGCCAAGATTGCCGCGAACGGTATCAGCTTCTGCGGTGTGGCATTCTTTGCAGGAACCGGCAACGGTCGGTTTGCCTGCATTTGCTGTACCCGCAGCAGTGAAAGTCACTGCGAGCAGAGCTGCAAGAAACAGTGATGATTTATTTTTGGTTATCATATTTCCTCCTTTTACTGTTAATTTTCCAATATACAAGTTGGTCTTGTGTTACTCTTTACTGTTCATTAGCAAAAGGTGTGCCACTCAATTCCGGGCAGGCATGTTTAAGTAATTAATTAACAGAAATATTGATTAAGGCGAAAAGGCCGGCAAGGGTAGAATGATTGAAATCCCTCTGCCAGAAAGGAAAGAGAGATTATCAGAGAGAGAAATTGTGAAAATAATAAAATTTTTAAAGCCTATTTTTTTATGGGGAAAAATACGGGCATGCAGTTGTTAAGTGAAAATATACGTTAACCTGTTAAGTTGTATTAACGTTAAGTTAACATAAATTAACGGTTTGTATGGGATTACAGGTTGGCTTTGTGTAGCGGTATGACACCTTCCTTAACAAAGAATAAAGAATTAACAATAGAGTATGCAGTTACAGTTGATAATCAAATAATCCTGGAAAGTATATATGCATAGCTGTAGTCTACGGGTAAATGGAAAGAAATTTTTTTATAAAGAGTGATTTCTGAAGTCTCTGCTGGTCCATTATTGCATAATAATTTATATATTATAAAATATAATTTCATCAAGGCTTCGTCTTTTATAGATAATATACGATTACTCAGGAATAATTTCCTGAATGATTTGAGGAGAAATATGTCAACCGACAATCTCAGGATCGAAGAGCGGATACCAATAGAATTTCAGGTCGACTATATCCATGCAGGAGACTATGTCCTGTCTTTTAGTAAAAACATATCTCTAGGTGGAATGTTTCTTTGTGCACCGGATCCTCTTGAACCAGGGAGCAAGTTAAAGCTGGTTTTCCCTGTTGAAGAATATTACCAGGCAGAAGTCATGGCAGTTGTCGTCTGGGTAAACAGGTCTCCCAAAGTTGAAAGAATCGGCATGGGTGTGCAGTTCATGAGTCCTCTTTCTGCCGACCTCAAAAAAAGTATTATGAAAAATATTACACGTATAGAAATTCTTAAGGAGTTTGAAGGACTTGCCTGATCGGCGACCATTGGCAAAAGAATACAAGTCAGATTCTGTTGTTTTTTACATCCGATAAACCATCCTCCTGATATATGCAGAACTCAGTAACAACGTCCATAGACCCGGATTTATGTATTGGCTGCGGACTCTGCATTGAAGTCTGCCCTGCAAAGACGCTTTCCATGCAGGATGGAAAGGCTTTAGTTACCGGGACGTATTCAATGGGCTGTGGCCACTGCGAAGCTGTCTGCCCGGTTAATGCCATACGGGTTGAAACTCTGGAGCATCCTTTCTCTCTGTTTTTTGCTGTAGTGGATGATCGTTGGCTGCCCCATGGAGAATATGATACCGCACAGCTTGTCCGCTTGATGCGGTCCAGACGTTCCTGTCGTAACTATACGGACAGGGAGATTGACCAAAAACTGCTGGAAGATCTGGTCAAGATAGGAACAACCGCACCATCAGGAACCAACTCGCAACTCTGGACTTTTTCGATCCTTGCCAGCCGCCGGAAAATCGTTGTCCTTGGAGAGCATATTGCCCGTTTTTTTGACAAATTGAACAGGATGGCGGAAAAATCCTGGCTCAGGCTTTTCAGTAAATATTTTGCTGGAGACGGACTGGGAAAATATTACAGCCGCCACTATAAGACTGTCCGGGAAGGGCTTTTGCTTTGGAAAAAGGAAGGGAAGGACACCTTATTCCATGGAGCAGTTGCAGCTATTCTTGTTGGGGGTAAAAAAGCAGCAAGTTCACCCTTGGAAGATGGGCTCCTGGCAAGCCAGAATATTATGCTGGCAGCTCACAGTCTCGGTCTGGGCAGCTGTATGATTGGATTTGCGGTTGAGGCCATTAAAAGAGATAAGAATATAAGGAAGGTCTTAGAGATCCCGGACGATGAATCCATATTTGCAGTTATTGCACTCGGCTATCCGGCAGAGCAGTATGAGAAAGCAGCACATAGAAAAAAGATTATGCCCCGTTATCCGACATTGCTGAGGAAATAAAAATGCAGCAAGAAACTGAAAAGCCAGAACCGGGCCAGAAAATGGATAACTCCTGGCAGGCTATACGTCTGGTCTTTCCTTTTTTCAGACAATATAAGCTGCGGCTGGCACTAGGTTTTTTATCCCTTCTGGCGGTTAATGGCCTGCAGTTGGTTATTCCACGGATTATCAAGCATGCAGTGGACAGCTTGCAGAGTGCAGAGGTCAGCCAGGCAAGCCTTCTGCGATATGGTATCATGATCTTTGGCCTGGCTGTATGCATTGCAGTATTTCGTTTTGGCTGGCGCTTTATGATACTGGGTTTTTCCCGCCACCTGGAAAAGGATTTTCGTAACTGGCTTTTTTCCCACCTGTTAACCCTTGACCGCATTTTTTTTCAACGGAAAACCACCGGGGAAATAATGGCCCTGGCTACCAACGATCTGGCTGCTGTTCAACTTGCCGGCGGAATGGGGCTGGTGGCTTTTGTTGACGCGTTTGTTCTCTCAATCGCCGCACTCTCATTTATGGCATATATTCATCCAGGTTTGACTTTGATCGCAATTGTGCCGATGCCTCTTCTGGCATTGCTCACACGTTTTCTTTCAGGCCGTCTGCACAGATATTTCAGAAAAGTCCAGGAGCAGTTTTCCAAACTTACGGAATTTGCCAGGACATCTATAAATTCAATACGAATGATCAAGGTTTATACCCTGGAGGAAAACCAGACTGGAAGGTTTGATGCCATGGGCAAAGAATATGTATCGGACAATCTCCGCCTTGCCAGGGTGCATGGCACTCTTTTCCCTGTTTCAGGATTTATAGCCAACAGCAGTATGCTTCTGGTCCTTTTATTCGGTGGTCGTTTAACTATTAATGGCAGCATTACCATTGGTGATTTTGTTGCCTTTACCTCCTATCTGTTCATGCTGACCTGGCCGATGATGGCTTTAGGCTGGGTCACCAATCTTTTTCAGCGTGGGGTTACATCATTACAGCGTATACAGGACATCCTGGAAGAAAGGCCGGTTTTTGCCGCACCGTCGAATCCGCAGCATGTTCCTGAGAAAATCAGTTCCATTACAGTTGCAAATCTTGCTTTTTCCTATCCGGGTCAGCATGATCGAGTCCTTGATGATGTATCCATGGATGTTCAACAGGGAATTCTGGGTATTGTAGGGAAAACAGGGTCAGGGAAAACGACCTTGTGCCACCTCCTGGCTAGATTGTATCCGGTTGAGACGGGCGCCGTTTTATGGAACGGAATAGATGTAAATAACCTGGATCTGACAGAGGTGCGCAAGAGAATAGCATTGGTTCCCCAGGATATTACGGTTTTTTCAGACACTGTCCGGGTCAACATTGCCATGGGGAAGCCCGGGGCGTCCCAGGAAGAAATTGAAGCAGTTGCAAGGGCGGCTGCAATTCATGCTGAGATTGATGTCCTGCCGGAAGGATATGCAACCAGGATTGGTGAAAAAGGAGTGAAGCTTTCCGGAGGTCAGCGGCAGCGTATTGCCCTTGCACGCGCATTGTTATCTGACAGGCCTGTTATTATTATTGATGATGGTCTATCAGCGGTGGATATTGAGACCGAGCATGAAATTATCCGGTCCATACGGCCATTCATCAAAGATAGGGTCTGTATAATTGTTTCACACCGTCTGGCGCCTCTGGCCCAGGCTGATCAGCTCATTGTTATGGAAAAGGGGAAAATCGTTACACGGGGTGACCATGAATATCTGCTGCGGGAAAATAAGTTCTACGCCACAATTTATGAATACCAGACAAGCCGGATGGGGAAAGACTAGGAAACAGGTTTCAAGGGGTCGAGGGGTCGAGGGGTCAAGGGGAAAACTTTAAATCCTAATCCTCCCTGGTTCAGTAGACTTTCCTGTGTGGCCCCACGTTCACCAGGACAATTTCCTCTTAAAGTATTGTCAATGTGGTTCCGGCAAAGCAACGGAGCAGGATTTGTCCCTGAATGTTTTTTACC
>JAUXHH010000022.1 GCA_030621655.1 Desulfobacterales bacterium | reverse complement strand
CTCAGCTGGGAGAGCGCCTGTCTGGCAGACAGGAGGTCAGCGGTTCAATCCCGCTTAGCTCCACCATGATACCACATATCATATTGATATCATTCAATATATTCTGATATTTTAAACCTCCAATAGCACTTGTACACCAAACAAGTACGTTATTGGAGGTTTTTTTGTGCTTAAACTCCCCTCTTATCTTCAGCAGAACAAATACGGATTTTTTTACTTCCGTATGAAAATCCCAAAACGGTACACGATATATTTATCTTATAGTTCGACTATTCCTTGCCCTTGGGGTGGTGGAAGCAAATATATCGCGGCAAAATCATTAAACAATTATTTGTAGCCGCCACCTATGGCACGACTGAAACAAAAAATTAACTTTATAAAAACTGTAATGACTGTTGAATTGTTAACCTTTCCCAAACATGCCGCATATTTTTCAAGATAATTATTATTTACTGCCAGAGAAAAGTCGAAATGGAAGTTTCTATCAATCTTGACTCAGGAAGAGTACCTGCCAAGTCAAGATGTCAAAATGATATGAGAAAAAAATAAAATCTGATCTTCCTTTAAGTTACAAATAAAACTGTGACAGTTTGTGCCAATTATGATTTTTTTTCGTCTATTCTTTATGTGTTTCATTCCTGTAACAGATGAAGCGCTTTGCCAGGAAGGAAAAGCCCCATCTCCGACTCATTCTCTGCCGCCCCTTTTGAGAGTGAAAACAAATAGGTTGCAACGAACGAGCATCCCAATTAATTATTGTTCATTGAAGGTTTTTTAATGGGAACTTGTATTGTATTATAATTGTACTTATTGTTACTTTTTATGAAAATAACGGTAATTAGCGTCTTTAGTTTCCCCAAATTCCTTAATTTTTCCATTAAAAGGAAGAAGACGATGTTCGGACAATCAGCTAAACATGGTATTATGATTGTAGTGTTCCTGCTCCTCCTTCCCCTTACAAACAGTTGCAGCGATCAACCGGAAGCACCTTCAGAGAGTGCTGTTTCTTCCCAAAAGAATTTTTACCTGGGGCTTATACCTGAACAGGATTTGTTCAGCCAGAAACGGAGGTATGCCGCCCTGGCCAGCTATATTTCTAAAAGAGCCGGGGAGAATGTTGAACTTAAGATCCTTTCCCGATACGGCAACATCATTGATAATTTTCTTTCCGGCCAGCTGGACGCCGCTTTTTTCGGGAGCTTTACCGGCGCCCTGGCAATCAGAAAACTTGGAGTGGAGCCTCTTGCGAGACCGGTATGGTTTGACGGTAAATCAACCTACCACGGTATGATTTTTGTAAGAAATGACAGCGGTATACAAAATGCGCAGGATATGAAGGGAAAACGGTTTGCTTTTGTGGACAAGGCAACGACTGCGGGCTGGCTCCTGCCTCTCCACTATTTTAAGGAGAACAGCATTGAGGATTACCGGACATGGTTTGCTGAAACCTATTTTACCGGAACCCACGAGGATGCCATATATGATGTCCTCGATGGGAGGGCGGATATCGGCGCCGCAAAGAATACGGTCTTTGACCGGCTTGCCCAAAAAGACAGCAGGCTGTTGAATGAACTGCATGTCCTGGCGACATCACTGCAGGTTCCAGCCAACGCCCTGGCTGTGAGGAGAGGCTTGAGCAGCTCTTTCAAGATAAAGCTGAGAAATATCCTGCTGCAGATGGATCAAGACGAACAAGGCAGAAGGATATTGGATGAATTCGGTGCGCGAAAGTTTGTCACCACAACCCCAAAAGACTATGATCCTGTTTTTACCTATGCCGACGATATCAGGCTCGACCTCAGCAAGTATGATTACAAAAACCGTTAGCGCCTACGACATCGATTCATATGTTTTAAGCATTCGCTGCAGCATAATACTTCATTGTAAGAACAGCAGGTGCTTTAGAGGCCTCCAAACTTCATGAAAAAGAAAATTTACTTCGGCTTATTCTGTCTCATTCTCTGTTTTCTGGCAGGAGGATTGTATATAGGCGCATCAATAGATAAGGTGACAGACCGGCTCGAAAGTATCATTATCCTCCATAAAGTTGAATTTCTGAGAGAAAATTTGCTCAACAAGGTCGTTGTGGTTCAGGCGGATCTGCTCCTCAAGGATACTCCCCATTCCAGGAAGGTTGACACCTTTGTCAAACATGTGGAGGAGATGTATCAAGCGGCTATGCACTGCTTAAATTGCCATCATGAAGAACCGGTGAAACAACGCATCCTTCATTTTGAGAATCAGATAAATGTGTATCTGAAAAAATTAAGCCGGGTTTATACACTGAGGGCAAATGATTTAAGGTTGAAAAAAGAAAAGGAAATCGCCTTTGATATTGGCCAGGCTGCGCTTGAAGAAGTCAACAATATAGTCATAGCATCTTCGCATAAAACGTCTCAGCGGATTATACAGGCACGGCAGAATATTAAGAAGTCAAAGAATCTCCTCTATACGCTGATGATATTGGGCCCTCTCATCATTATCTTTACAGCCTTTTATTTTTTCAGAAACTTTACCCAATCTATCACCACCCTAACCAAGGCTACCCGGAAAATTAAAGAAGGTGAACTGACCTATAGAATAACATATCAATTAAGAGACGAGTTCCGTGAACTGGCCACGTCTTTTAATGAAATGGCGTTTTCTTTGACAGAACAGCAGCTCAGGATACAGCAGGCTGAACGTTTGGCCGCAGTGGGGGAACTTGCCGCCGGTCTGGCCCATGAAGTGAAAAACCCCCTGGCAGGGATCAAGGTATCCATTGAGGTACTTAAAAACGAATTGGACCTCGAGCAGGATGATAAAGAAATATTTTCGAGAATCATCAATGAGATAAACAGGATAGAGTCATTACTCAAACATCTGCTTAATTATGCCCGCCCCTCAAAGCCCCGGCCTGCTTCTGTCAGTATTCACGAAATTCTGGAGGGGTTAATCAAAACTTCAGAGTTTTCATTCAAAAGACCTAAAGGGTCTTCCGGTATGATCAAGGATATCAATTTTGCCAAAGATTTCGATTCCGATATTCCGGAAATTTGTGCTGATCCGGGGCAACTGCAGCAGGTGTTTCTGAACCTTATTTTAAACGCAACCGAGGCCATAAGAGAAAAAGGAACAGTAAGCATAAAAACCGCAGGAACTCCGGACGGATCCGTGGAGATTCGGATATCCGACACCGGCCAGGGTATTGACCCCAAGGCCCTCGGCATGGTATTTAATCCTTTTTTCACATCCAAACCAAAAGGAACCGGTCTGGGGTTGGCGATCTGCAAACGACTTATTGAACAGCAAGGCGGCACAATCAGTGCCCTCAATAACCCGGAAGGTGGGGCGACCTTTGTCATCACGTTGCCGGTAAAAAATAAAAACAAAAAGTGTGAGCTATGAAAATGAAAGGCAGAATTTTTCTTCTCGATGATGATGAACTGATAATTACCATGCTCTCCAGGGCCCTCAGGAATGAAGGATTTGAAACCCAGGTGCAGACAAGCGGCCAGGATGTTATCGATAAAATAGAGACATGGCATCCCGACCTTGTACTGCTGGACATACAACTGGGTGAAGACCGGACCGGCCTGGATATCCTGAATGAAATTAAAAAGGATGAACTCGATACCCAGGTAGTGATGCTGACGGGTGACGATACTGCTGAAACAGCAATCCGGGCCATGAAAAGAGGGGCCGCTGATTACCTGACCAAACCCTTTAACGTTAACGAAGTCATAATGGTCATCAAAGGGGTTCTGGAAAAATCAAAACTGAAGGATGAGGTCAGGTATCTGAGAAAGACACGGCAGAGCTATGACCATCATGAAATGGTGGCCGAGTCTCCGGCGGTTAAGAAAATTATAGAACACGCAAAAAAAATTGCAACTGCAGGGGTGCCGACTATCCTTATTACCGGTGAATCAGGAACAGGAAAGGAAGTCCTGGCCCGCTATATCCATCACTGGATGCATCTGGGAGAAGGGGAAGCAGCCGAAGATATACCCTTTATTGAGGTGAACTGTACCGCCCTGCCTGACAATCTTATCGAAAGCGAACTTTTCGGTCATACAAAAGGGGCTTTTACCGATGCTAAAACGGAGAAAAAAGGCATGTTTCAGCTGGCCGACGGAGGCACCATTCTGCTTGATGAAATCGGGGACATACGTGCCGACCTCCAAAGTAAATTTCTGCGGGTTATTGAAAACAGAAATGTCCGCCGGCTGGGCGGCAAGGTCGATCTCCCGGTTGAAGTGACCGTGATCGCCACAACCAACAAAGATCTCAATGAGGCTGTGGCAAACAAGGAATTCCGTGAGGACCTTTTTTTCCGGTTGAATACCTTTGCCCTGCATTTGCCGCCTCTCCGCGACAGGCGTGAAGACATTCCTCAGTTGGCCAAATATTTTCATGATTTCTTCAGGCAAAAATATGCCAAAAAAAGTCTCAATGGCTTCACTGCAGAGGCGGAGAAATGGTTGTTTGATTACAACTGGCCAGGCAATATTCGGGAATTAAAAAATGTTATTGAAAGATGCGTTGTCCTTGAAAACAATGATCTGATAAGCCCTGAGCATCTCCCCCTGGATTTGAGCGGCAGCGGAGGAAGCACTTTACCATTTGTCGAAAGGCGCCAAAACGCGCGGCTTATCCTGCCTGAAAAAGGCATTTCTCTTGACGAGGTGGAAAAGGATTTGATCAAACAGGCCCTGGAGCGGGCCGGAAACAACCAGACCAAAGCAGCCAAACTGCTCAATATTTCTTACGACAGTCTGCGCTATCAGGTCAAAAAATTCGATTTGAAGTAAGTATCATTACAACCGGAGGCTGGAGGGAGACTCCATTTTTAATGTAATGGCCAAGCAGAGGCCAATCAGACAAATTCCAGCCCTACTCTGCATTTTTCTTCATCTATCATTATGCTCCAAACGACCACTCCGGTTCTGTTGCCCATTTCTTCATCAAAACCGATAATCTGAGATTTCTCCAAGGGGTACCGGGACAGTAATCCAATGCCGCTGCCGCTGATGTCAACTGCTTTCGCCTCCAGTGACCAGCGGGTGGGGACTCCATTTTCAATGACGCTCATTTGAAAAGGTATCTTTTCGATATAGCATTTCCTGGGGTGTTTTCTTGATTTTTCTGTAAAGCCGCTGCCGTTATAGCGGAATTGGGTGTGAAAGTTTTCACCTTCTGCCAACACCTGCCGCACCACTTCCGTGACATCACAAAGGCTAAAAGGCTTGGCGATAAAGTGGGCGACCCCGATGGCAATGGCCGTATTGATATTTTCGCTGAGTTCGGGAGAGTCGAGGTAACTTGTGGTCATTATAATGATTTTTGTGTGTGGGCATATATCCTGGATCATCTTCATTAACCTCTGATCGTTCGAATCAGCGAGATGGACATCAAGAAGACAAAGATCGTATGAGCAGTGAGAGAGTTTTTTAATTGCAGCGGTGGCCGTAGAAGCTGTTTTCACTTCACATCCATCATCTTTAAATGATTTAGCAAGGCCATATAATATCAGTTGATCTTCATCGGCCACAAGAATTTGCTTTTTCATCTGCCCTCTATAAGTGAAGCCATTCTTTGTGGTTGCAAGTCTCTGGCTAGTTCATCAAACATTACCTAGCAAAAAGCGGGCCATTAATATTCAATCTTGAGAATTATTTCCAGAATCTATTTAATACAGAAAGAAAAATGGACATTCAAAAAAACTAATACTTTGAGGTTGCGGGTATTCAATGTGAAAAAATTAAATAAAAAATAGGATTTTGACAGAAAAAACGTGGGCATTTTCCCAATTCTAATCTGGTTATGGCAGGGATTTTTAAGGCTATTTTTTGACATAATCGGGCTTGTTAACACCTGGAATTGCCTCTACCCTCTTTTTTCAGTTGAAATAGTAAAGAATCCGGGCCCTGAGGACCGGGTTTTCTTGAACGAATAACGACCAGTAACCAGAGCCCTGTCCATTTTGTATTTTATACACAACAGTTTGAATTGCTGTAACCAGAAAGTTTCATTGATTATCCAAAGATTAAGAAACGCTTTACAATGAAGACCGCATTCGATTACATTTAATCCTGAAAATCTCACTGAGTTCTGGATCCTTTTTACTCCAGGTGCAATTTAATAAAAAAGACTTTGGGGAGGGCTTGATAGGTTTTTCTCAAAGGATCAGCCTCTGCAGGCAAATCTAGAATTGGCCTTCTTCTTGCCTCAGGGGCTTTTCTTCTCATTCTCATATTGGGCATAAATTATGGCTGCAGCAAAACAAAAAATTAAAGCTGAAAACATTACTGAACCGGTAATAAGTCGCCCGGTCAGTGATGAGGCTATTCTCAAGGTAGCCAAAGAGGTTGTGGTGAAGTTTATTGAAGTTGGGCGGCTGTCTCCGGCTAATTTCGACGAAACCTTTCAAAGTATATACAAAACAGTGCACGATGCTGTACGCTCTTAACCACATTCTTTTATATCAGTGAATCTGCTTCCTTCTCTTAATCGCTTTCCTGATCCCGTCCGCCACATTCACATCATGGGTGTCTGCGGCACCGGCATGGCTTCTCTTGCCGGCATGCTCAAGGATTCCGGCTATGTTGTCACCGGGTCTGACGAAAATGTCTATCCTCCCATGAGTGGTTTTCTGGCATCCTGCAATATCGAAATAAATAGAGGCTATGGGCCTGAAAATCTATCACCTCAGCCTGACCTCGTTGTGGTCGGAAATACCATCAGGAGAACAAATCCCGAGGCACAAGCCCTGATCGGGCTTGGCATACCCTATGTCTCCTTTCCCCAGGCCCTGGGCCATTACTTTCTGGCTGACAAAACCTCACTGGTGGTGACAGGCACCCACGGCAAGACCACCACCTCATCCATGCTGGCCACGCTGCTGCACAAGGCCGGCCAGACACCGGGATTTATGGTCGGTGGCCTGGTGCAGGCATTCGACCGTAATTACAACCTTGGGAGCAGTCCCTATTTTGTCGTGGAAGGAGATGAATATGACACGGCTTTTTTTGATAAAGGGCCAAAATTTCTGCACTACCAACCCCACATTGCCATTGTCACCTCAATTGAATTTGATCATGCTGATATCTATGCAGACCTTGAGGCCATCAAGCAGTCATTTTCACGGCTGATGGTAATAATGGACCAAGACGGTTGTGTTGTTGCCTGTTTTGATGATCCGGTCGTGCGGGAAGTTGTTTCTAGGGCACAATGCACGGTCCTGAGTTACGGGATGGATAGAGGATCGGAGTGGACCATCAAAGACCTTGAAGTTAAACCCGGGGGCACCTATTTTGATGTTATACACAAGGGCATGTTTTACAGTACATGCAAATGCCCTATGCCTGGAAAACATAACGCATTAAATGCTCTGTCAGTGATCGCAGTTCTTGATCGGATCGGCCTGGATAAAGAAGCAATTATTGCCGGACTCAGCAGTTTTGAAGGTGTGCGCAGGCGCCAGGAAGTTCGGGGCGTGGTAAACAATATCACAGTAATTGATGATTTTGCCCACCATCCGACCGCAGTCCGGGAAACCCTGGCTGCACTCAAGCAGGCATATGGAGGTCACCGGTTGGTGGCTATTTTTGAGCCCCGCACCAATTCCAGCAGGCGTCAAATTTTCCAGAAAGATTACGTCTTATCTTTCGACCAGGCAGACCTGGTAATTGTGCGGGAACCTGTACCGTTGCCGAATTTTCCTGCAGACCAACTGTTCTCATCGAAACAGCTTGCATCAGATCTTAAAGAAAAAGGTATTACCGCCATTTCCTTTGCAAACACCGACGACATCCTGAATCACCTTCAAACCACGCTGATACCCGGTGACGTGGTGGCTATCCTTTCCAACGGCGGCTTTGATAATATCCACACCCGCCTGCTGGATATGCTGGGTAAATAAGTTAAAAGTGAGGAGTAAGAAGTGAAAAGTAAGGGCTGAGGGTTGAGGGCTGAGCAGATCCTCCTCTATTTACTTAAAACCAGCCTCATAATCCTCCAGAGGCTTATGGCTGTATTTATTAATAGCTTCAAGGAGGGTCTCGGGAGAATCCAGAAACTCACCTGCCGGCGATGAAGAATCCTGAATATCTTCATTAAATGTATTGATACGATTCAAATGCTTCCAGCGGAGAAGGTAGTAATAAATAATACTTGTCAACTCCGTAAAAACTGTCACCTCGGGTTGCTGATCCCCATAGCTCGACTTTTCCAGTTTTTCGATAGACAATGTTTGTGTCTCATAAAAACTCTTCATAAACTGCAGCTCTGCCGGCAGCCGTATCTCGACCCCCAGTCGTCCAAGCCGCCTAATGAGCCATTTAAGAAAGGTTTGACCTGTTTTGGCTAAAGGATACGGAACATAGATTTCCCTGGGAGCCTTCACATCCAGGTAGACTTTAATGGCTTTAATCAGGGCCACCAATTCCACGGGTTCCTTATCAACAAAGTTGTATGCCTGCCCGGTAAATTCGTCCCTGTTTTCGAGTATATGGTTGACAAAAGGTGGAACTTTCTTGGTATTTGAATAGGAATGGCGTATTCCAGGCTTGCTGAGCATAAAGGGCATCGATTGATCGGCGATGGAAAAAAGAAGGCGTTGAAATCCCTGTATCTTGTGGTCATGATTTCCATAGACAACAGCCAACCTTACAATGCTATAGTCAAGCCCCTGGGTTTCATGCATATACTGTAAAGTTTTTTCCGCCAACAGCTTTGATTTCGCATAATTGGAAAGCGTGGGGCTTATGGGCAGAATATCCTCTTCGGTGAGATTCCCACCCATTGGCAGTACGGCGGCGGAGCTGAAATGGATATAGGGAATTTTTTGCCCCATGGCCAACTTCGCCAGCCTGACAGCACCAAGATAATTTGTTTCAAGGGTAAGCTGGGCATCACTGTCCAGAGGGGCAATAGCACAGTTGATTAAAAAATCAGGTCGATATTTCTGAAAATACCGTTTGATATCTTTTGGTTGCCTAAGACTCAACCTCTTGCTGTTCGGGCCAAGGACTTCAATATTTCCGGATGTTTTTGTATTGAAATAATGCATCAAAGCCCCGCCGAGCAGGCCGGAACTGCCGATAATGATCCCAAGTCTTTTTGTGGTTATGTCAAGCCGGGAGGACGTGTCCTTGAGCCGATTGAGCAGGGAATTGGTGCTTTCAATGGAATTTCCTTCTTCGCTATGCACCTTTTTATAAAAATCGCAGCGCTTGCATGCCAACTGCTTCTTTGCATGTGAACCCTGTGCGGTCCCGCCGCAGTATGTACCTGCCACCACCCAGCAGGCCCGTCCTGAATTTATACCGCCGTGAATCCTGTCCAGTCTTTTTTCGCGGGCAGCAGGACATGCACCCAGCTTTTTGGCCTTGGCCCCCTTTGGGCCTCTGCCACATTTCATGTACTCCCAGCAATTTAGCTTTGTACCGGTCATAACTTAAAAATAAACAGCCTTGCTGCCTCTTCTGCAAGCAGATATTTTATTGCATATTTTAGTATCTATAATTTGATTATTTTAAAGCATATCACTTTATAAAACAAAATCATAATGTTACTTGCCATAAAAAAAATCCCGTCAAAGCTGAACTCTGACGGGACTTTATACAATCAACTACTGAAAATAATGATCAGTCGCTTTTAAACTCAGCAACCAGGGCCTGGATGGATGCCTTGGCATCACCAAAGTACATCCTGGTGTTGGGACTAAAAAAGAGAGCGTTCTGGATACCGGCAAAACCAGGATTCATGGAACGTTTGAGCACGATGACTGTTTTGGCCCGATGGGTTTCAATGATGGGCATACCATAGATAGGACTTGACTCATCATTAAGGGCCGCGGGGTTGACCACGTCGTTGGCACCAATCACTACACAGACATCTACAGTATCCATTCTGGGGTTAATATCATCCATTTCAACCAGCTGGTCATAAGAGACATTCGCCTCGGCCAGGAGAACATTCATATGGCCGGGCATACGTCCGGCAACAGGATGGATGGCATAACTGACCTCAGCGCCGTTCTCCTCAAGAAGTTCACCAAGTTCCTGTGTCACATGCTGAGCCTGGGCAACCGCCAACCCATAGCCCGGAACAATGGCAACCGAATCAGCTGCCTCCAGGATATAATAAACATCTTCAGCTGTAGCCGGCCTGATCTCACCCTCCTGCTCTCCGGAACCAGCAGCCTGAGTAGTCGCTCCAAAGCCGGAAAACAAAACATTGGCCAGAGATCGGTTCATGGCCTTGCACATGATCTTGGTCAGGATGATGCCGCTGGCGCCAACCAGGGCACCGGCCACGATCAGGATGTTGTTGCTGATCACAAACCCGGCAGCACAGGCAGCCAGACCTGAATAACTGTTAAGCAGGGAGATAACCACCGGCATGTCAGCTCCGCCGATGGGAATGACAGAGGTAACACCGAACAAAAGCGACACCACTACAATAACCAGGAAGATTGCGTAGCTGCTCTCAGGATTCATTGCGAATATTACACCCGAAGCCAAAGCTGTGAGAAGAATGGCGCCATTCACAATATGCTGACCGCTGAAGACAATGGCCTTGCTCGGTATCTTTTCAGCAAGTTTGCCAAAGGCGACCATGCTGCCTGAAAAGGTAATACCGCCGATAAAGGCTGAAAGGAATGTCACCAGGGCAATAAAAACAGAGAGTTCAGGGTGCTGATGATATTCACCCCAGGCCAGCAGCAAGCTGGCAATACCGCCAAACCCATTAAACAGGGCTACCATTTCCGGCATTGATGTCATCTGCACCTTATATGCAGCCACCAGACCGATCACCGTTCCAATGAAAACACCGACTACAATCCACTTGTAGTCCAGGCCTGAGTAAAACAAGGTGACCACGATGGCCAGCAGCATGCCCAGAGCGGAAAGCAGGTTACCTTGCCGGGCGGTCGCAGGAGAGCTGAGCATCTTCAGACCGAAGATGAACAGTCCGGCTGAAATGATATATGCAAAGTTAATGAGAAGTGCCGTTATATTCATTTCGCACCCCCATCATCCTTTTTCTTGAACATCTCCAGCATCCTGTTGGTCACTGCATAACCCCCAACAACGTTGATTGTCGCAAAGGTTACTGCCAGGGTGCCGAGAATAATTGCAACAGTAGGATTTCCTGTCTTCAGAGAAGCCAGGGAACCGATCAGGGTGATACCTGAAATGGCATTTGCGCCGGACATGAGCGGAGTATGCAAAGTTGATGGAACTTTGGAAATAAGCTCAAATCCTAAAAAAATTGTTAATACAAAAACAAAAGTCAGAAATACGGGTTCCATTTACTCCCTCACTTATTCATAATACTCTTATACATTTCACTGAATAGATCACCGTCATGGGTGATTAGTGATCCCTTGATAAGATCGTCTTCAAGATCTAAATTAAAAATTTTCTCTTCCTTGTTCCAGAAATGGTCTACGAAATTCCCCAGGTTCGATGAATACATCTGACTTGCAGTAAGCGGTACGAGTCCGGGGAGATTGGCCAGGCCAACAACCTTGACGCCTTCGACCTCGACTACCTTGCCAACTTCTGAGCCCTCGACATTACCGCCGGTTTCAACTGCCATATCAATAATTACCGAACCGGGCTGCATCTGGGCTATCATGGACCGGTCAACAATCCGTGGCGCCGGACGCCCAAAAAGCTGGGCTGTGGTAATAACAATATCTGCCTGGGCACAGGCTTTTGCCATACCTTCCTTCTGTTTCTGAACCTGTTCCGGAGTCAGTTCTTTGGCATAACCATCCTTGGTCTGGCCGGTTTCGCCCATGTCGACCTTGACGAATTTTGCACCCAGTGATTTCACCTGCTCTTCCACAACAGGACGGGTATCAAAGGCCTCGACCCGGGCTCCGAGACGACGGGCTGTGGCTATAGCCTGCAAACCGGCAACCCCGACACCGATTATAAATATGCGTGACGGTTTAATCGTTCCGGCAGGAGTGGTCATCATCGGCAGGATCTTATCCAACTGCTCTGTCCCGATAATAACTGCCATGTAGCCACCAAGATTTGCCTGGGAACTTAAAACGTCCATTTTCTGGGCGACAGTAGAGCGCGGCAGCATTTCCAGGCTGATACAACTGATGGAGCACTCCTTCATCTTATCAACCAGTTCAATCTCATTGAACGGATCAAGATAGCTGATATGAATACACCCTTTTTTCATTAACTCGACTTCTTCCATGGGCGGCTTGCGCAAGCGCAGGACAATATCCGCAGACTGCAGCAGTCCCTTCCTGTCGCTGTTGACTGTTGCCCCTACTTTTTCGTAGTCAGCGTCCTCATACCGGCAGGTCATGCCCAATCCGGATTCGATTTCCACCTCAGCACCAAGCTTGACAAGCTTGTCAACTGTAGGTGGAATGAGAGGAACTCTCGTCTCGCCCTCGAAAGTTTCTTTCATTACTGCAATTTTCATAACGGCCTCTTTCTTTTAAAAAAGATGGAGTAAAAGAACTTTACGTTGTAAAAAAAATAAATATAGGGTGAAGCTTTGAGCAAGTTCACCCATTGTTGATTGGCATTAAGCCATAGAATTACAAACCTATAATAATTCTTAAAACACTTCAGGATTGAGCCAATTACCATATTTTATGGATAATTGCACCCCAAAATATATTTTTTTATTTTGCAAAAATCATGTCTCACTATGCAATATTCCTTAACCCAGAAAGTTGTCTGCTACTTCTTTAAAATACGCCTGCAAAAAAAAGCTGGCGATCCTTGTTTGATTTAATTAATTTTTACAGTATTATATGATGGTTTTGGGTTTAAAGTGTTACAGCACATCCTTTATCATAGGGGGCATCAATGCAAAGAAGTACTTTCCTGTTTATTATCAGTCTTCTCTGTTTTTTCCTGTTTACCGCACAGGCCAATGCATATCAGTGTGTCAATGACAACACATCACCGGAAAACCTTGCTGCCAACTTTCAGCTGGCTCTTGATGATATTTCTACTGACAATGAAATAAGGCTTATTGCCGGGACCTATACAATTCCAGCGAATTCCAGCGGCCATTTTCAGGTGTCTGCCAACCATTCATTGCAAATCAGCGGCGGCTGGAAAGGAGATTGTATTTTTCAAGACCAGAATCGCCAGCTCACCATTCTGCAGGGTGGCTTCCTTCAAGATCATCAAGGCGGCGTCCTGTTCATGAGCATTAAGGACAACCCGGCTCCTGTAACTGTTGACATCTCAAACATGACAATACAATACGGCTTGACAACTAAAGATGGCGGCGGCCTTTATTTTGAACATCACCTTACCGGAACAGCTGATATTGCGACCTTGGAAATCTCCAATGTTACTGCTCAGAATAACATCGCCCAGATATATGGTTCGGGAATAGCTGTTTATGACTGGGGCACTGCTGGATTGACGGTCAACATCAGTGACTGCCTAGTCCAGAATAACAGTGTGGGCGGGGGAACCTTAGGCGGCCCTGGAGGTATTTATATTGATAATACCAATGGCGAAATTGAGGTTTCCATCTCAGGCTGCCGCATAATAAACAATGATGCTGAACTTGATGGGGGTGGTCTGTACATTAATTCCGGTTTAGGCAATACGACTCTTGTAAATAATGTTATAGCGGGCAATACGGTATCAACTAATTACGGCGGCGGCATAATTATTTATAATGCTGCAGGCGGCAACGCCAACCTGACCAATAACACCCTTTCAGGGAACCTGAACCTGGGTACAACTCCTGAGGCTGAAAACGGCAGTGAACTCTCTGTG
>JAUXHH010000123.1 GCA_030621655.1 Desulfobacterales bacterium | reverse complement strand
TTTTGCATCTGCTTCATCTTGTTGAGGCCGGGGATCATTCCCATTATCTGCTCAAGACTGCCCATTTTCTTTATCTGTTGGATCTGGTCACGAAAATCTTCCAGGGAGAATTGACTTTTCTGGATTTTCTTAGCAAGTTTCTCGGCTTTTTTCTTATCGACTACCGCTTCAGCCTTTTCAATCAAGGAAAGAACATCACCCATCCCAAGAATTCTTGAGGCAAGCCGGTCAGGGTGAAAAATATCCAGGGCATCCATCCCCTCGCCCACACCGACAAACTTTATGGGACGTCCTGTCACCTTCTTAATGGACAGTGCTGCACCCCCACGGGCATCACCTTCCATCTTGGTAAGCACAACACCTGTCAAATCAAGGTCATCCTTAAATTTTTCCGCTACGGTAACGGCATCCTGACCGGTCATGGCATCAGCCACAAATAAAATCTCGGCAGGTTCGGTCTGTGTTTTGATCTGCCGGAGTTCTTCCATCAACTCCTGGTCGATATGCAAACGGCCGGCAGTATCAATTATCAGGGTATTGAGGTTCTTCTCGTCAGCCGCAATCATGGCGTTGCGGCAAATGTTCACGGGATTCTGACTGGTTTCCGAAGGGTGGACATCCACCCCGATGGATTCTCCGAGAACCTTGAGCTGATCGATAGCAGCAGGCCGATAGACGTCAGCAGGGATCAGATAAGGTCGCCTGCCTTTACTCTTCAGCAATTTAGCCAGCTTAGCTGCGGTAGTTGTTTTACCTGAGCCCTGAAGGCCTGCTAGCATAATTACTACCGGCTGCTTCCCGTCAAGCTTAAGCACCTCCGTCTGACCGCCCAGCAGTTCAACCAACTCCTGATGGACAATCTTTATAACCTGCTGCCCCGGGGAAAGGCTCTCAAGCACCTCCTGGCCGACAGCCCGTTCAGAGATGGTATGAATAAACTCCTTGGCCACCTTATAATTGACATCTGCTTCCAGCAGTGCCAATCTCACTTCACGGAGGGCAGCTTCGATATTTTCAGGGGTTAGCTTTCCATATCCCCGCAGGTTCTTAAAAACCTTCTCTAATTTTTCGGTTAGATTCTCAAACATTATGGGTTACATCTACTCTTTCCACCCACCAGCATCACGGGCTGTCTCTATTTGACAGAAACAAATTTCCCTGCACCGACGACCATCAGAGCTAAAATTTAATGAGTTTTAATTCCTGATATAGAGCTTGTCAGGAGTCCAATTGCAGCAGTTCGCTTAGGGTTGCTAAAAAAACAGGGAAGAATAATTAGAACTTTGCCGAATGTCAAGCAATGCTCAGCCTTCATCAATTTTTCTGATTATGAAAAAATAATACAGCACTGCCCATGGCAAAAGCAGTGCTGTACTCTTTACAAATTGCATATTTCATTTATCAAAACAGGAGATTAAACTCGTGTTGCGTCAAGGATCAATTCCCATTAAGTCCTTCAAGGCATTTGGCAAGGCTCTCAGGAGAATTAACCTGATACGTCCTGCACCCTGAGGATTTTGGTGCAATTTTCTTCATGAGCCCACTGAGAACCTTCTTCGGCCCAACTTCAATAAAATGTGTTACCCCTTTATCTACCAGAGAATTTATTATCTCAAACCAGCGAACCCTGGAGGCAATATGCCTGCTCATGATTGCACGAATAGCCGCTGGTTCATTTTCCTCGGCAGCAGTTACATTGAAAAGTACTGGGGTTTGGGGCGGGTTAAAGGAAATCTCAGCCATAATCTTTTCAAAATCAGGAATTGCTCCTGCAACAAGAGGGCTATGGTTTGCTACACTGACATTCAAGGTGATTGCCTTGCCGCCCTTTTCGCTGACCAAACCTTCCAAGGCAGCAAGTATTTCATGGTAACCGGAAACCACTATCTGTTTTTCACAATTATGATTGGCAATCGTCACCTTAGAATTTTCAGGAAATGTTGCCAGAATTCCCTCCACTTCTTCCAGGGTCAGTCCTAAAATAGCCTGCATACCACCGGGATTTCTCTGCCCTTCTCTCTCACTCAATTTCCCTCTTTCAGTCACCAGCTTCAAGGTGTCTTCAACCCCTAAAATACCTGATGCGCAGAGGGCGCTGTATTCACCAAGGCTGTGTCCGGCAAAATACTCCGGCTGGATACCTGCCTTCTTTACAGCCTGCCAGCAGATCAGATTGACTGCAGTCAAGGCCGGTTGCAGATAAACCGCCTTGGTCAACTCTTCCATGGGACCTTCAAGGCATAATTTTCGTAAAGAGACAGAGCTGATTGAATCCGCCAGGTCCATCAGCATTCCCGCCTCCTGATCAGACTCCATAAATTCCTTGCCCATGCCGATAAATTGTGAGCCCTGCCCTGGAAAAAGGACAGCTATTTTACTTTCCTGCATTATGATTCCTCACACATTATTTTTTCTTCTCTTCCATATGCTGCAGCAACGTGCCAAGCAGAAACAATCCAACGCCTACTGTAATTGCAGAATCTGCAGCATTGAATGCCGGCCAGTGATAGCTTCCCAGGTAAAAATCCAGAAAGTCCACCACAGAACCGAAACGCAGCCGGTCTATCAGATTCCCTATGGCTCCCCCTCCAATCAACCCCAAGGCATATACAAATATTTTACCTTGCCTTTTCAGATGCCCATAGGCATACACAATAACAACCAGTGCTACTATTGCCACCCCAACAAAAAACAGTTGGCGCAGCAAATTTTTGCTCCCAGCCAGAAAACCAAAGGCTGCTCCAGTATTGGTCACATAAACCAGATCAAAAAGGCCGGGAATAACATTCTGCTGCTCGTGGAGGGCAAAATTGGACATTATCCACAGCTTGGTTAACTGGTCTATAATGATAACCAAGGCGGCGATACCAACAGGTATAAGATCCCTCAATTCAAACTTAGCATTCACATTGAAACCCGGCGCAATAGAACATCATATATTATACAAGTTGAGCAACGACTGTGGTGCATCGGCTGCAAAGTTCCGGATGACCATCATCATCACCCACCGTCTCAGAACGAAGCCAGCATCTTTCGCATTTCGCCCCTGAGGCCGGGACGACAGAGACTTGCAACTCGGGCAATTCCTCACTGGTATAAGTATCTCCTTCAAGAACATCTGCCTGGGACAGTTCTGAAACAATGGAGATCATCTTCAGGGTGTCCCACTTGTCTGCAAGAAATTCAGCCAGAGAACCGGTTGTCTTGACCATGACTTTTGCCTCCAGGGGATGACCAATAACCTTATCCCTCCTTGCTCCTTCAAGGGCCTTGGTTATCTCAGACCTCACTTCCAGAAGACGCTTCCATTTCTCGTCCAGTTCAGGATCAACAGCCTCTTCATTTTCTTCTGGAAACTCCTGCAGAAACACTTCATGGGCTTTGCGCTGCTCATCATCACCTGCCGGGGGCAAATGCTCCCACGCTTCGGCAGCGGTAAAGTTCATCACCGGTGCCATGATACATAACATGCCGGCGAGAATATCATACAGGACCGTCTGCGCCGCTTTCCTCTCAACAGAATCAGGGAGAGCCGTATACAGCCGGTCTTTTATAATATCAAGGTAAAAGGCACTCATGGTAACACCGCAGAACTGATGCAGCCCATGAAATACAATATGAAATTCAAAATCCGCATAGGCCTTGATTGCCTTACGCTTAAAAAGCTCGAACTGGTGCAATGCCCAACGGTCAATTTCTTCCATATCTTTGTAAGCAACCCTGTCAGTTGCAGGAACAAAGTCATAGAGATTCCCCATGAAGAACCGCATAGTATTACGTATCTTACGATAGGCATCTGACAGTTGCTTTAATATCTCATCTGATATCTTAATATCGTCGCGGTAGTCCTCACTGGATACCCAGAGCCTGAGAATTTCAGCACCAAATTTTTTTATGATCTCTTCAGGAGCAATAACGTTGCCAACACTTTTCGACATTTTCTTGCCCTGCCCATCGACTACAAAACCATGGGTCAGGACACCTTTGTATGGCGGGATACCCCTTGTCCCCACTGAGGCAAGAAGAGAACTTTGAAACCAACCGCGATGTTGATCACTGCCTTCCAGGTAAAGATCTGCAGGCGCCTGCAGTCCCTCTCTCTCCTCAAGAACGGCTGCATAGCTAACCCCTGAGTCGAACCAGACATCAAGAATATCATTTTCCTTTATGAAGGTCCTCCCCCCACAGTTTTTGCAACTGCAGTCTTCTCCTGTAAAATGGGAAGCATTATACTTGAACCAGGCATCTGCCCCTTCCTCTGCAAAAACAGAGACAATTCTCTCAGCCACTGCTTTATCCTTAAGCACCTCACCACATCCTTCACAGGTAAGTACGGTGAGCGGCACCCCCCAGGTACGCTGACGGGATAAACACCAATCAGGGCGAAGTTCAACCATCCCGTAGATACGTTCCATACCCCAGCGCGGCGTCCAGGCAACTTTCTTGATCTCCTGCAGAGCGCTTGACCGCAGATCATTTTTATCCATTGATATAAACCACTGCTCCGTCGCCCGGAAGATAACCGGCTTCTTACAGCGCCAGCAGTGGGGATAACTGTGGGAAATTGCTGTCTCTTTGACCAAGAATCCCTTTTCTTTCAGATCAGCATTGATCTGTTTGTTTGCATCAAGAATAAACATCCCTGCGTATGGCCCGGCTTCGTCTGTAAAAATGCCCGAGTCATCGACCGGTGACAATACAGGCAGGTTGTATTGCAAGCCGCTCATGTAATCTTCCCTGCCATGTCCAGGAGCAGTGTGCACAATACCGGTACCGGTATCAAGTGTCACATAATTAGCCAGAATGATAAGCGATTCACGCTCCATGAAGGGATGTTTACATTTCATACCTTCAATTTCACTGGCTGAAAATGTGGCTATAATTTCATGCTCCTTGCCTACCACCTCTTCATCGAAATCGGCAAATGCCTGCTCAACAAGATCTTCAGCCATAATCCAAATCTCATCACCCACTGCGACTGCTGCATAGATGTAGCTAGGATGAAAGGCAACAGCAAGATTGGCCGGCAGTGTCCATGGAGTAGTAGTCCAGATCAGGGCATATACTTTTCGACCGTGACGTTTTTCTTCTGCAAGTTCAGGAACGATCTTTCCCAAATCATCCAGCAAGGGAAATTTAACATAAATTGAGGGTGAGCCATGATCATGATACTCTACCTCAGCCTCAGCCAGTGCTGTGCGGCATGAAGAACACCAGTATACAGGTTTTTTACTCCTGACAACCCCATCCGAGAGTAAAAATCTGTTAAATTCTCTAGCAATTGATGCCTCGTAGCTATAATTGATTGTCAGGTAAGGATCTTCCCAGTCACCCAGGACACCGAGGCGCTTAAACTCTTTCTTCTGGATCTTTATCCATTTTTCTGCATATTTACGGCAGGCAGCACGTATAGAAAGGACGGGGATCTCCTTTTTTTTGGCTCCCAGCTCTTTATCAACATTATGCTCAATAGGAAGGC
>JAUXHH010000043.1 GCA_030621655.1 Desulfobacterales bacterium | reverse complement strand
GTGGTTTCACTGTCACCGCTACTACCGTTGTCACTGACCAGGTGCACCCCGCTGACCATGGAAAAAGTCTCCTGGTATTCATATGGGGAGCTGGTTCTGGGGAGCACCCTGACCGCCTGGCCTGATGAAGCCTGGCTTATTCCATAGGCGATCGTCTGGTAGGGGTTACCCTGTGAACCGTCGCCGGTGGTATCACTGCCGGGATAGTCGTAATCAACCCAGACATAGCCGCTGACCACGGTTAAGGTATGTTCATTGGTTGGGGATGAGAATCCTGCTATCTCCCCAGTGCTATCCTCTGCCTCAAAGTAGTAGGTATAATCGTTTCCAACTGTGCTTAATAATGTGGTGGTGTAGGCATAAATCCCTCCGCCTTCGTCCGTCATTTCAAAAGGACTAGGGTCTGCACCGAGGGTGACAGGGGTGCCGCCTTTCAGGATGTGGACCCTTGGGTATCCATCTGGTAATCCTTCGTTTTTTGGAGAATCGCCGTCAGGGTCTGTATACTTGACTTTAAAAGTAAACTCGTCTGATGAGACTATTCCGTAATCTGGGTTTACGCCGTCGTTCCATAAGCCTTCCTCTCCGCTCCATTCCAGGGTTGGAGCGGCACAGAACCCGATGTTGGCCTTGATGAGGAACAATGCCAAGAGCATGAAAGAAAAACATGCTGAGCGATGGAGTCGTTGTTTTGTCCTGTTCATTTTATTTCATCCCCTCCGTGCTGGCTAGATGTTCGTTGGACTGATGATGAGTCCGTACTTATCCTTCTAATAAAAATAATTATCATTTACTTATATCGAAATGCGGTAAATTATCGCACCTCTTGACCGGATTAAGCGAGGGGAAAAGGGATCCCGGCAAGGGACACTGCTGTGATTTGGGTTTATGCTTACTGCTTCGGCAGCCCTGCTATCCGCCTTTCGACGGACCAGTGGCTTTGCGACCCACCCCTTACAGGTTGTTTGCTTTTTCCCAGTATGATATTTTGGGGTGCCCAAGCCCTCTCTATAACTTATGCAATAGTTGCGCCAGATTTAATAGTAATAATAACATAATTTGGCCTCAAGCGCAATCCCCTCTACTAGCATAAAAAGCCAACCGGTGGTAAATTATTGTTCCGGGCAGTTGACAACTTTGGTCACCTGATCCATCACAAAAGTGACAAAAATTGTCGGCGACAGATAAGAAATGTCAAAAACCCCGCATAAACGGAATTATTGGCTCATTTGTGAAAAAATTGAATGTGGCAACTAGAGAAGAAAACTCAGTACATGGAACGCGCCATATTTACACAGGAGTTATTTTTATTAACCACAGACAGCCACAGGCAGCTGCAGGCATAAAAATAGCCCCGCAGGGGTGATAATTTAATAGTCGTACCGTCTTGTCCGTCAATCGTCGTTCGTTTTGCAGAACGACTGATAATCATCAGACATTTTGTAGACTGATAATCGTCGGCAGTAGTATATTTGCCGACACCTCGCACGACTATTAGTTTTTGTCTATGTCAGTCCGTGTGCTTCTGTGATTAAATTAATAAAAAGGCATAATCATTCTGACATTTTAACTTAATTGCGAATGAAGCTTAAATTACTTATAATATATTGGTATGGAAAAGATTTCATGCCGACTACCACTGCACAGCAGGCTCAAAACAGTCTCCCGGCCGACAGTGGGAACATACCTGAAAAGAGCAAATCGTGGCCGGGATGAGCGGGAAAAGAGAAAGCAGGCTGTCCTAAGCCACACCGAAGTTCCTAGCATTCTTCTTTTTTTACCCACAATTCCCGTCTGGCTGTTTGTGGGAAACAACGATCGGTTCCGTTCTGTGGTAACCTCCACATTGTTGATTTGCCTTGGAGCAGCCCTGGCCATAGCTCCGGTGACAAGGAGCCTTTTAATGGGTGACCCTATTTAGAAATGGCGGGGTTTTTTATTTGAAATTTATGATGTCCTGTGGATATGTTAAGTCAGAACATGTATGACAAAACCATAGATTGTGGTAAGAAAGTAATAATTTGCTTTATGAAATGCTTAGGCTAGATATTTTGGAAATATGTTGATTTGACACTTTTTCAAAAATTAGCTTAAAAAATTTAATTTTTAAAAAAAGGAGAAGGGAATGAAGAAATTTGCCGTTTGTGCAGCAATCTGTTTCTTTTTAGTATTGCCGACTATTTCCTTTGGGGCATCGGGCATGTACGGTAGTTTCAATGCAGGTCTCGCCAAGTCTGCCGATGGAAATATGACAATTTCTGGTTTGGGATCAGCTGAACTGGAATATGATACAAGCTTTACTGTAGGTGGTGCTATTGGTTACAGGTTGGGAGAATCTGGAGATTATAGGGTTGAAGGAGAAGTGGCATATCAGAATAACGAAGTTGATCGTGTTGAAAGCAATTCTCTACCTGTAGATCTTGGTGGTGGGGTGATACTTAGTTCAATGGAAGCCTCCATGTTAACTTTCCTGTTAAATGGATATATTGATTTTAACTATGGGTCAGCATTTTCTTGGTTTTTTACAGGTGGTTTCGGATTTGCTAGAATTGATAGTGAGATGACAGTAGACGGTGTAACTAATGACGAAGATGATACAGTCTTTGCCTATCAGCTCGGAGTGGGGGCAGGATATGCAGTGACTGAAACCGTTACTTTAGATTGCAAATATCGCTATCTTAGTACTGAAGATTTTAATATTGAAGGTGGAGACGTTGAGGTGGCGAGCCCGAGCCATAGTATTACTGCAGGAATTCGCGTAGCCTTCTAAAAGCGATTACTTATCACCCCCATTGAAAAATAGCACAACCTTCAAAGTTATATTCTTTGTCCTGTTTCTGGTACTATTCTCCTGTTATACAGGGACAGCGGCAACCCAGGTGCTGCATCTTGTCGGGCAAAAACCGTCTGATTTTTCCCTTAAAAATTTAAAAGGGGAAACAATTACTCTCTCAGATTATTCCGATAAACAAGTCGTTGTTCTTCTTTTCTGGTCAACATGGAGCAGAAAATCAAAAGATGCTCTCACACGATTCAACAGTTTCTATCAGAAGTACAGGGACAAGGGGATTCAGGTAATAGGGATAAATGCAGAAAACCAGCATATCTCCGATAAAGATGCCGAGCAGATAAAAAACCTTATAGATGAATTGGGAATTTTATACCCCATCGCCTTGGATAATGAACTCGAAACCTTTCATTCATATGG
This sequence comes from Desulfobacterales bacterium, assembly GCA_030621655.1. Classification (GTDB taxonomy): domain Bacteria; phylum Desulfobacterota; class Desulfobulbia; order Desulfobulbales; family BM004; genus BM004. The sequence goes on along the minus strand of JAUXHH010000043.1, from coordinate 7,390 downwards.
AGTTGTTGCCCTACCAACAACAATAGTAATTTCAGAAAATAAAATAACATATGCATTACCGGCATTCCCGTTAATGGGAACCGAAGAAATGTTCGACCATCTTCAAACTCTGGCCGGAGAACCGCCCCCCGCTAGAAAGGTTAGAACGGGATACATTCCGAAGTCAGACGCCGTTGCTACGGCGAACCTTGCCGGTAAAATGGTAAAAAAGAAAATGGCTCAAATGGCATATCCGCTCTATAAGAAGGCGATCCAAAAGGACCCCCGCTACCTGCTCCCATATATAGAACTTGCAAAGCTGTATGATGCGGACACCAAGCCAAAGGAGGCAGAGGCAATCCTGAGAGAGGCACTTGATTTAGAACCGGAGAACATGGTCATAATAAGTGAATTGGGATTCCTCCTGACAAAAAACGACAAGACAAAAGAGGCCATTGATCTTCTTGGCAGAGCAGTACAATCAGAATCCTACACTCCGGCCTATTATTACTTTGCCTATGCACTTGGCCGAGACGGCCAGTTGGAAAAATCTCTTACCGCCTTTCAACAGGCAGTAGAGCTTAACCCTTTTGAACCGACGATCTACGAACTGCGCGCTGATATTTACGAGTCAAACAATATGGTTAAAGATGCTGCCAGCGACTATAAAAAAATCTTGGAACTCTTTTTACAGATCCAGGATTAAATCCCGCATAGAACACATCAGGGGCGGATTCAAAGAACCGCCCCGAATTTTGGCACGGGCGAAAAAAGCGATTACTCAACCAGAGTTATATGGCACTTAGCGCACAGCCATACGGAAAATGCCACCGATGTATGACAGACCCCGCAGTATTCTCCCTTCATCATTATCTGAAACATAGAGTATTTAGTCGTGCCTCTTTTCGTACTGGGGAATATCATGGGATGACAAAGTTCGCAACCGTTCCAGACTGTATGTTTCCTGTGGGAAAAGATAACGTCCCAGGATCTTATTTTGATGGTAAAATCATCCTGGGCTTTCAGGGGCTCCCTCTTATAAGAAACACCTTCAAGAAAGTCTGTCAGTTTGACTTTTCCTTCACTTTCCGCTTTTTCCCAGTCAATTAAGTTGCCGGGCAGTTTCGGCAGTTTTTCACTGAATGACTTGTAATCATATTTTCTTTCTTCAGCCTCAGCACTGGAATGACACCTGGCACACCTTTTTCCTTCATCTTCGGTGTAGTTTTCGGCACAGGAACCAAAGATATTTCTGCCGTCAAAGACCCTTTTACCGTCATGACAGGCGCCACAATAGTAGCCGCTCATGTTATCTGCGGCACTGATTTCAGTCATTTCAGCCTTCATGGCGAAACCGATGTCAATGTGACAGAGCCTGCAGGTGAACTTAGCTCGATGAAGCCAGTGATCAAAGGTCACGGGTAAAACACCCGCCTTATGAGAATAGTTGTCCAGTACTACCTGGCCAAAATTTTCCGCCGGTGGAATATGACGCAGATAATGAGAGTAGTCCGCCGCTGAGGCTGAAACCGGTACGGTGAGGGCAATGATGAAGGCGGATAATAACTTTTGTATTGGTGCCATCAGAATTATTATTTGTGTTCCTTATATTCCAGGGCGAACTGATACAGTTCTCTGCACATTTTCACCCTTTTTGTATAAACTTTTTTCTCAGTTGCCGCCTGCTCCCCCTCCAGCTCATTAATAAGAGCCAGTAGCTTGTCACACCGGTCGATATAACTTTTCAGTTCTTCGGGAGTGAGGATCATGGCATTTTGCGTCTTGGCACAGACAGAAGAATATTCCTGCTTCCAGTCATCCTGCGCATAGACACTGCTGAAGTTGCCGACAATACAGTTCCCAAAGAAAAGATACAGGAACAGTAAACTCAGGAGGGTAAATCGACTGAAATTTTTCATAGCATTTATTGAACCTTCTCGGTATGGCATCTCTGGCAGTCAAGGAGTGGGAATGCCACATTAATATGACAGACGCCGCAATATTTGCCCTCATAAAGATCCACCATTGAATACTTCGTTAATCCTTTCTTGATACCCGTAAATATTTCCGGGTGACACAACTCGCAGCCGTTCCAGAATGTATGCTTATCATGGGAAAAAATAATATCAGGCATACCCTCGACCTTGGGAGCAATCTTGAAATCCTGCTGCACAATCAGCTTTTCCCTCTTTATGGAAACACCTTCAATGTAATCATAAGGTATAATCAGTTCCCGGTCCTCAGCCTTCTCCCAATCGACGCCATTACCAAGCCTTTCCCTTGGCCACCCCTTGACAAACTCTCTGAAATCGTATTTTCGTGTAACGTTTTTGCCAAGGGAATGACAGCGGTTACATGTTGCATTCATCTTGCCAGACCCCTCTTTGCATGATGAAAACACTGACGTATCACCAAACACTCTTGTACCGTTATGACAGGTACCGCAATAATAGCCATTTATATTGTCCCTGGCCTTTATGTCCGTGGCACCGGCCTTCATGCCAAAACCGATATCGACATGACAGAGCCTGCAGGTGAATTTAGCTCGATGAAGCCAATGATCAAATACAACCGGGGCAATGTGTGATGCTTCTGAATAATTATTGATGACAACTCTGCCAAACTCAAACGGAAGCGGCCTTCTCTTTTTCACACCGGTTTGAGCAAACGCGATACCTATAATGGCAAACAACAGTGCGGTAGTAAAAATCGCCTTTTTCATACCATTCCTCCCAGGTAACAATGGAAAATCCATACTATGTCAAAATGCAATTTATGAAACATTACCAGTAAAACAAGGTAAATGGCAAGTTTTAATACCTATTTTGCCATATCAAAAAAAACAAACCACCCTAAAACAATTGGTTAGGAAATACCTTGCTGCAAGCCTTAAAGAAAAATTCAGAGAATGCGGGAAAGGGGGTTCTTTAGCGGTGGCAGTTGTTGCAAAACTCCAACTTGGATCCATTGTAATTCACCAATAAATATGGATTGTTCTCTGCATGAGGATTGTGACAGGACGCACAGGAAAAATGTTTTCCAAAATACCGTTCCGGGCCCAGCTTCACCGGATGGCCCATTCCAGATTTCGTTGTAATTACATGTGGATACTTCAATTTATCCGCATGGCAGATGGTGCAGAGGTCGGTTGATTCCCTTTTGATAAAGAAAGTTTCATCCGAACCATGCGGATCATGGCAGATGGTGCATTTGCCTGTGATTGTCGGGGCGTGGCCGTATGGCTCCGACTGCCACTTGTCGGGAGCCTCAGTGTGACATATCCTGCACACGGTTACTGCAGGGACCGGAACCCCATACGTCCTTTGTTCGGAACTCTCCATGTGGCATTGATCGCAAGCCCACACAGCTGCAGGGCCATGAGCTTTCTCGATATCCATTATCCTCTTATGACAGGTATAGCAGGCCGGCAGATGTTCGTCCTGCTGACTCTTCGCGCCTTTCCTCAATTCATTTTCATGACATAAGCGGCAGCGCTCTTCGTTCTTCGGCGTATGAAAAAAATACTCTTTAAAGCCGGGAGGCGGGGTTACATAATCCATTGAAAAACTGAATCTGCGAAATACGGAAAGAACCTTTTCTTCAACAACCTTTCCTGCTTTCAATCCCTGTATTTTTATCTTGTTTTTCCCTTCTTTTAATAAAAGACTTTGCCGTAGGGTGTTACGGGCAGCTACCGGTTTCACCGGTTGCGGTTCGGCATATTCATAATTACTCGACACCCTTATGGTATCAAGAGAGTCCTGATTTATCTTACAGACTATGTTGATAATTCTGCCGCCGACCGAGGCCATGTCCGGTGGTGAAAGTATCTCAAGATTATCCTCGGCCATTACCGGGTTGATGACAACAGCAAAGATTGCGAAAAACAGCAACAGGGTGACCAGCCAGCGATTCATACTCCGCTCTTATGGGCTAAAATTATCTCAAGAGCCTTACGGTATGTCTTGGCTGCCTCTGCTGGATTGCCGCTCTCTTCATACATCGGCCCTTGATAAATATAGATATTCATATCCATGGGGTTGATCTCCAGGGCTCGGGCAAACATATTTGATGCTTCTTCCATCTTTCCTTCTTTACTATAAGTATAACCTAAATAATAAAAACAAGGCGTATAATATTCTTCGACTTCTATGGCTTTTTGCATCAGATTCCTGCCGTCTTCAAACTTTTCGTCCCCCACCAGAAGCATGCCAAGCTCACAAAGGGCCACAACATTTTCAGGCTCTTTCTGCAAGGCGGAATCAAACTGTTCTCTGGCCTGTTCAAATTTATTCTGGGCCACGTAAAATCTGCCCAGGCTGATGTGGGGTTGCACAAACTTGGGGTCTGCCTCGGCTGCTTTTTTAAACCACATTTCCGCTGTTGCAGCCATGCGTTTCGAATTCAGGGCATTTTTACCCATGTTATAAAAACGCATAGCTTTCTTGTCAGGTTGATACCCCTTCTTTTGTACGGCCGCCGCCTTCGGTTCTCGTCCTTCTATGTGAGCTACGGTAAAATCAAGCATTTCATCAGAGCCGACAACAGGATATCCGGACAGTTCATAACGAATAATTCTTTCGGGATCCAAAATCACCGTCGAAGGGAGAGCAATAACCCCGTAATTGTGAAAGACAGCAAGACCCCGGTCCAGAAGGATGGGATATTCAAGATTAAGATCTGCAGTTATATCATTTATCGTTTTTATTTCGTCAGGAGATATCTGCAGGCCGTTTGCATTGACAGCCACAACCGACAGCCCTTTATCCTTATAAGCGGCGTAGAGTTTCTGCGCGCCTGCCAGGGCTTTTTCTGAATTTCTGCTCCAGGTGGACCAGAAAATGATCATGGTGAGTTTTTCACCTTTGATATCGTTGAAAGCCAGATTCTGACCTTTGATATCCTCAAGGGTAAAGTCAGGTACTTCGGCACCGACATACAATCCCTCCAGGGTTGCTGCCGCTGGAATTTGTAAAAAGAAACTACAGAGAACACAGCACAGTATCAGGGTGAAACGCTTGCCCAGCAGATGACAATATTGTCCAGGATCTCGTTTCTCAGGAAGTTTTGCTGAATATTGTCGGATATTCATTACTTCCTTCCCTGCTTAAATTTTTCTATGCCTTTCTTATACTCTGTGTTGGCCTGGATAAAATCTCCTCTTTTTTCATATAGAAGGCCCAGCTCGTAATATGTCCGCACCGGGTTGGGATTCAATTGCAGGGCATTCTGCAGGACTTCCTCAGCCTCCTGATCCTTACCCATTCTTGACAGGACAATCCCTTTGCCGGTCAGGGCCTCATGATAGTTGCCGTTGACTTCCAGAACTTCATCGAACACCTTACCCGCCTCTTCCAGGGAGCCTTTTTTCAAAAGAAGATAACCAAGGGCGGTCTTGTCCTTTAAGGAAGAGGGAGCCTCCTTAATTTTTTGTCTGGCCGAGTCTATGGCTTGGTCAATGGAATTTCCAAGGTTCTCCACCGCAGGGCTGTCAGACTTTTCATTAATGGAAGTCTGTCCCACCAATTGCTGCTCTTCTTCCGCAAACGATAGGATCGAGGCAGAGAGCAAACAAAAAACGACAATCATTACCCGGACGGCTTTACCCATATATCCCCTTCTTATTTCCTTGTTTCTTCACCCATTCACTATCTGTTAAACACCTCTTTTTCTCTATCATACTTGAAAAGCTGGTGACATCCCGGCAGACACTGGCCGCCGGCAGCGGTTTTTTCAAAATTAATCGGCAGGTTCCAGGCTCCAAAGGGCACACCGTCGCGGATATGTTTGGGGTTGTTCGTGGCATGGGCATCATGACATGCCCTGCAGGTCCGACCCTTTACCTTCAGATTGACATGGACGTAATGAAGATTCTGTTTACCGTTCCGAAAACCGGTCAAAGTGGTGGTAAACTTCTCCTGGGCAATGGTCTGCTCATGACACATAAAACAGAGCTTATAATTATTTGCATCGTATGGGGCATAGAAAACCGGCGGGAAGTATTCCCGCAGTATTCTGAAGTTATTGGAACCATGGGGAGAATGACAGGCTGAACAGTCATTTTGCTTGATGGGACCATGATGGACCTTGTTCTCATCCAGTATAGGCTTCATATTAGCCACACGTGTTTTTCCGCTGCCATATTCCCTGTCATGACAGCTAATACAGAGGTTTAAAGGCTCTTTAAGCAACTGTTTGGGATAATCAGAGACATGGGCATCATGGCATCCAAGACATTTTCTCTCCGTTTCGAGTCCGCCGTGCTTATTCTTAGAGTCCTCAACAATCTCCTGAATATCATCATGACAGCCAAGACAGAGGTCTTGGCTCCCGTCAGCGGCAAAATTGTATTCATAATTTCCGCTATGGGGACTGTGACAAAGAATACATGCTTCCTCTACAGGTGAGTGCATATGTTTTTTTTCCTTAAAAGACTCCTCCTTGGCGAAATGGCAGGAGTAACAAGCAGCATTCCCAACGTCCAAAAGGAGCTTCGGATAATCACTTGAATGGGGTTGGTGACAAACGCTGCAGCCGCCCACGGCCACCGGGCCATGAATAAATTCTCCGGCTATAATTTTTTTGTCGTGGCATATAAAACATAAATTCTCGCCTTCGCCGAGCAACATAAACTCATAAGGGGATTGATGCGAGTCATGACATCCGGTGCATTGTCCTTTCAGTACCGGATCATGGTTAACCTTACCGGTAAACTCCTTGTCATGGCATTGATTACAGAGTTTGCCTACATTCTCTATGGGCTTGAACGCGTGTTCTGCAGTCAGGACATGGCATATGGTACACTGGCCGACTGATGCAGGACCATGAACGTATTTTTCCTTGCCCATATTGGCGTGGCATTTCGAGGTGACACAGGATTTTTTTTCCACAGCTGCAGCATCATTACTCACAGCACTCATGCAGCCGAAGACAATGAAGAAGAGGGGGACTGCAACAACGACAGAAAAAAATGAAGGAATTGTATTGAGTGTTCTTCCTGTATTCATGCGACCTCCAGGGCAAAATTTTTAGGCTTTCATTTAGGTACAGGATAAAAATTATTGACCAGATCCTAGTCAAATATTTATATATTGTTTGATTTTTTATAGCAATATAAATTATCTCAATGAGCACAGCTCCCAAAACCAGCCTGACCCCATTTTTTCTGAAATGGTCATGAATTATACAAAATACGGGATATATTTCTCATAAAACAAGACTGGCCTGCCGGGGATTTGGCAAGCCAGGGTTGGAGGGTGAGCCTGACCGTCAGGCTCGTGGGGTGCTTGAAATATCTATACAGTCGTAGAAAGTCCCGCACTCATCAACAGGGCCCCAGACTATCAGCTGATTATGTGCGTAATGCCTGTGGCCGGAAGAGTTTACAAGGCCGGCGACATCACTTTTTACG
>JAUXHH010000059.1 GCA_030621655.1 Desulfobacterales bacterium | reverse complement strand
ACTGGATTGTGGTTAAAGGGACCGCAAAGGTGACCTGCGGCGACAAAACCTTTTTTGTGCATGAAAATGAATCAACCTATATCTCAGCCGGTCAAAAGCACAGGCTGGAAAATAATGGTGTCATCCCTCTTGAGCTTATCGAGGTGCAGAACGGCAGTTATCTGGGAGAAGACGATATAGTCCGGCTTGATGATGTATATGGACGGGAAGGGTAAAACGGTTGCGATGACAAAGGAATTACGGCGCGCTGAAAGAGTTACTATTAAATTGTCGGTTTCCGTCCTGCTGCTGGACGAGAAGACCGATACAGTATTGGCAGGACCGGTGCAGGGGGAGGCAAGAAATTTCTCACCAATGGGCCTTGCTTTGTCCCTTGCCAGTGTAAGGATTGACAATTATCACCTGTTTTTTACCTGCCAGGACAATCCGTCCCATATCCTGAAAATCGGCTTTGAACTGCCGGGTGATCCGGAAGCAGTCATAGAGGTTCCGGCAAGGCCCGCCTGGTACGACCGGGACAAGGAATCAGAAGAGAAAAGAGCTTTGTTCGGTGTTGAGTTTCTGCTTTCACCCAAAGATGAGGTCATAAAAAAGCTGGTAAAAGAGCTTTTTTCACCAGGCAAAGCACCCTCAAGCTGGTGGGAAAAAATTTTCTAAATAGAACCTGTCAACCATCCTAACCAAGTTCTGGTTTGCAGCATCACCTATAGTACTTTTCTAAATTGTGTTGGCAGTGCCTCCAGGCAACGTTTAGGTGTCCAGCGGTAATCCTGGCTTTACCTGATGGCAATTTTTTAACACATTGTGGCACTTGATTAAGGCAACTGTAATTTATTATAATTAATCCAATTTGGATTAAAGGAGAAGCGCAGGAAATGGAAGGGGTTGTTTTTACTCAGGAGATTGGTGTTACCCTGGCCGTCATGGCTTTTGCCATCCTATTGTTTATCACCAACGCCGTGCGAGTCGATGTGGTGGGAATCATTATGGTTGTGACCCTGCCTTTGTTGAATATTATTGAGGCAAAAGAGGCGATCAGCGGCTTCAGCTCAAATGCGGTTATTTCCATTATTGCTGTGATCATTATTGGCGCTGCACTTGATAAGACCGGCGTTATGAATATTCTGGCAAAGCAGATACTCAAGCTAGCCGGCAAAAGTGAAACCCGGATAATTGCCCTGATCTCCGGCACTGTTGCCTTTATATCCAGTTTTATGCAGAATATTGGCGCTGCCGCGCTTTTTATGCCGGCCACTTTTCGGATAAGCCGACAGTTGAACTTCCCGGTATCGCGCGTGCTGATGCCTATGGGATTTTGCGCCATCATCGGCGGTTGTTTGACACTGGTCGGCTCAAGCCCTTTGATTCTGCTCAATGATTTGATGGAAAAATGGTATATCGACAATGCCCGGAATCCTGCTTTAACGGAAAAAGTTTTCGAGCCTTTCGGGCTTTTCACCGTAACCCCCATGGGCATAGCATTAGTTGCGGCGGGTATCCTCTACTTTGTACTTTTGGGTAGGTTTGTTCTACCGAAAAAGCAGGCAGAGGAAGGTTCTTCTTTTATAAGCGCCGACTTGATCGGTACGTACGGTAATCATATCGGCAAAATATTCGAACTGGAGGTTCCGGAAACATTTCAGGAGCAGAAACTTGAGGTTTTGAAAATCAGGGAAAATTATCTTTCTTTTCTGATTGGCATAGAGCGAAAAAACGGCAAGAAGATCATGACTCCCATATGGGATGATACGATCGAGGCCGGCGATGTCATTGCCGTTGTCAGCACCCCGCAGCACATTGAGAAACTGGCCGAAGATTTAAACCTGGGGATCAAGTACGATCTGGAGGTGTTTTCCGAAGAGTTATCCATTGATAACAGCGGCATAATGGAAGCAATGATTCCGCCGAGATCGAGCTTGATCGGCCGGACTCTGCGTGAAGAGGGAATACGGAAAAAATACGGTGTCAACCCCCTGGCCCTGTTCAGAAATGGTAAGCTGTTGCTGGAAAATATATCCTCGTTGAAAGTTCGGGCAGGGGACGCCTTTCTTCTGCAGGGGGCCTGGAAAAAGTTCCATATCCTGAAAGATAAACAAGACTTTGTCTTTACCCAGGATGTTAAAGGAGAGCTCATATATCCTGAAAAGGCAAAACTTGCTGTAACCGGACTGGTTCTCGCCCTGACTCTGGCCCTGGGATTTCACGTGCAGCTCTCAATCGCCTTGTTGACCGGAGCCCTGTTCATGATATTGAGCAAGGTGCTGACCATTGATGAGGCATATAAGTCTGTTGACTGGATGACCGTTTTTTTGCTGGCCGGCCTCATTCCTCTGGGCATCGCATTCCAGAAAACAGGCGCAGCCAATTACATTGCCGTCAATATCATGAATTTTATCGGTGATGTTTCGCCGCTTGTTTTGCTGGCGGTTATCGGTGGCCTGACTTCCTTTTTTACCCTGGTGACCTCCAACGTAGGTGCCACCGTTCTTTTGGTGCCTCTGTGCATGAACATGGCTTTGAAAGCAGGGATTGATCCCCAGATAGCGGCCTTGACAGTAGGTGTCGCAGCGTCAAACACCTTTGTCCTTCCCACCCATCAGGTAAACGCTCTGATCATGCGGCCCGGCGGCTATAAGCCCGCCGACTATGTAAAGGCCGGTACAGGCATGACCATAATTTATATGGCGGTGGTGATAGCAATGTTGTTCTTCTACTATATGTAGGAGAGTCGGAGGGGGGCAATTCATTTGCCTGCAATCAATCCTGATTTTTATATCTATTACGGCAAAGCCACAACTTTTTAGTTTGTTCTTGACTTTCATATTGCTACATTTTAGTTCATCGGCTCTGGGTGGGTCTGCAGCCAGGTGGCAACTATGTTTACTTTATTGCCATTTCTCCTAACCGCCACGTTGTAGTGCTTTCTGCTTGACTTTTTATTTTATTTTTCTAACATAAACTTTAAGCCATAAACATTGCCACAAACCTCAATAAAGGAGACATCTCCAATGAAAGAGGTTCTTGTCAAAATGCCCTGCTAAAGCCTCCATTGGGTTCCTTGCCCCCAATGGAGGCTTGTTTTTTTTGCGGTTATTTTTTTAAGGTGTAAAGAGAGGTGTAAAGAGAAATATGGTGTAAGTTTAAATGATGATCGAAGTGGGGGAGTAATTTGAAAAACTGGATGTCTAATCTTTTCGCCAGGATTCCGGCAACTGTTCATGCCAAACTGCTGAATGCTTTTTTTGCCATTGTGGCCCTGCTTATCCTGTTCGGCATTGCTGGCCTGCAGGTTTTCAATGGTGTCAACCTTCGTGTGGGAGATCTGACAAAACTTCATAGGAAGACCGCAGCTTTCCGCCAACTCCAGCATGACACCACAAGCCAGCTTTATTTGGTCACAACCGCACTCATCAGCCCGGATGATCGACAGCTTGAGAGTGCCCTCAGGCAAATACATCAATTCAGGTACGATCTTGAGAGGGTTCAGTTTGTTACAGAAGATGAGGTCGAGATTTTCGCCAGAATCCAGAAGGAGCATGCTATGCTGGTTGAAGTGATGACGAAGGTTATCGAGTTGATCCAAGCCGGGAAGACTACTGAGGCTCTAGAACTTAGGCTCAGGCAGGCAACTCCATTGGCAGACCGACTTGAACTTCTTACAAACGAGATAGTGAACAGGGCTGAGTCTGACATGCTGGGGAAAATAGATGAAACTCAGCACGCTTATAAAACCTCACGTCGGGTGTTTATTTGGCTGGTAGTCATGAGCATTGGCCTGGCCCTTTTTCTGGGATATGCAATTTCCTTTTCGCTTATGGAACCGATTAAGAGGATAGATACCCGATTGCAACAGATTGCTTCCGGAGACTTCTCCCAACATGTAGAAGTTGTCAATAAAGACGAGCTGGGGACTCTTGCTGACAACGTAAATAAAATGAACAATGAGTTAAGTGAATTATATCTTCGGATTGAAACTGCCAACCGTCATAAGTCTGAGTTTCTTGCCCATATGTCACATGAGTTGCGTACTCCACTTAACGCGATTATCGGATTTTCCCAGATGCTGGAAGAGGAACTGTTTGGCGAACTGAATGAAAAACAGATGGAGTATGCCCAGGACATCAATTCTTCAGGCAATCACCTCCTGTCCCTGATTAATGATATCCTTGATCTTTCCAAAGTAGATGCCGGCCGCATGGAACTGGATATCAGTGAATTTTCTATGCCTCTTGCCATTGAAAATGCATTAACCCTGATCAAGCAACGGGCCAGCCGGCATGGTATTGCCGTTAATCTGGAAGTGGATGAGCAACTCGAAACATTTACGGGAGATGAACGCAAGTTTAAACAGATTCTCTTAAATCTGCTTTCCAATGCAGTGAAATTTACTCCAGATGGTGGCAGTATCAGTGTTAATGCCAAACTCGATAATGACAATGTTGAAATTTCGGTCAGTGATACCGGTGTGGGAATCTCCTCTGATGATCAAGTTCGGGTTTTCGAGGAATTCCGCCAGGTTCGTGATGATAGCAATCGGGCACACGAAGGAACCGGTCTCGGCCTGACCCTGACAAAGAAATTTGTGGAACTCCATGGCGGCAGAATATGGGTGATAAGCGCCTTGGGGGAAGGTTCAACCTTTACCTTTGTTTTACCGGAGGAGCCATGCCAGGAGAGCTGATTCTTATTGTTGAGGACAATGAAAAAAATATGAAACTGGTCAGGGACCTGCTTCAGGTTAAGGGTTACCAGACCCTGGAGTCGGAAACTGCTGAGGATGGCATTCTGATAGCCAGGGAGTCACAACCGGCACTCATTCTCATGGATATTCAGCTTCCGGGAATGAATGGCATTGAAGCGCTTAAAGTTCTGCGTGCAGATCCCATTACCCAGAAGATTCCGGTGATAGCCGTTACCGCCTCTGTCATGACCCAGGACAGCAAGGATATTATGGCGGCAGGCTTTAACAGCTACCAGAGGAAACCGATTGAAATAAAGGGATTTCTTGATGAAGTTCGCCGTTTATTGGAAGTTTAATTGAGAGGCAAAACGAATGACCCAACCTCGCAAAATACTGGTGGTGGACGACACTCCCGGGAACGTCAAGCTACTGACTGATTTATTAACTGTAAAAGGCTATGAAGTTGCTACAGCTGAATCAGGACATGAAGCTCTGGCGCGGATAGATGCTGATTGTCCTGATCTTGTACTACTCGATATCATGATGCCGGGGATGAACGGCTATGAAGTCTGTCAGAGGATCCGTCAAAATCCGGCAACTGAAATACTGCCAGTGGTTATGGTAACAGCCTTGGATCCTTCCCAGGAAAGGACCAAGGGAATAGAAGCCGGTGCCGATGACTTTCTTGGCAAACCAGTCAATCAACAAGAACTGTTGGCCCGTGTCCGTTCTCTTCTCAGGGTAAAAGAATATTACGATACAACCCAGGATCAGAAAGCTGAACTCGCTGAGTGGAATAAAAAACTTGAGAGTCGGGTTGAAGAACAACTTGCTCAACTTGAAAAAATGGGTAATTTGAAACGTTTCCTCTCGCCCCATTTGGCTGAAATGGTCTTGGCTGGTGAAGCCGTCGATCCTTTGAAGCCCCATCGTAGTGCGGTAACGGTTGTTTATATTGATCTTCGCGGTTTCACTGCTTTTTCGCAGGTGTCTGAGCCGGAAGAAATAATGACAGTTCTGAACGAATACCATGCTGAGATGGGGGCTCTTATACAAAAATTTGATGGTACAATTGATCATTTTGTCAGTGACGGGATAATGGTAATATTCAATGATCCAGTCCCTGTACCAAACCCGACAGAAATTGCCATCCGAATGGTTATTGCCATGCGTGAACAGATGGCAAATCTGAAAATGCAATGGCAGAAGCGCGGCTATGAACTTGACTGCGGTTTTGGCATCGCTCATGGCTATGCCACGATCGGGGCCATAGGCTTTGGAGGCAGGTGGAATTACAGCACAATAGGCACTGTTGCAAATCTGGCTTCCCGTCTCTGCGATGAGGCCAAGGGACCTCAGATAATAATCAATCAAAAAACATTATCCCACATTGAAGATATTGTTGAAACAGAGCCCTTGGGATTACTTGAATTAAAAGGTTTTTCTAAGCCAATCAATTCATTTAACGTGATTAGGTTTAAAGATGGTCAGGCTGATTAAGCTGCTGCCTATTGGGGGTATATTAAAAGGATTTGCAGCTCAAAAATGCTCTACAGGCTTAAGTTGATAGACTTCTAAAGGTTGGGCGGAAACCGGGTGTCCGGTATACAATTGACATGAAAAGACTTCCTTTCTTGCTAATCCTTCTCATCATCTTTCTCTCTCCAGGTTTAACACTTGGATATAACGGTGGAATATGCGTTGAGGGTGATTGTGAGAACGGTCAAGGAGCATTAACATATTCTAGCGGCACAAAATATCTAGGGGAGTTCAAGGGTGGAAATTTCAACGGTCAAGGAACATTAACATATTCTAGTGGCTCACAATATCTAGGGGAGTTTAAGGAAGGGAAAAAACACGGCCAGGGAACCATAACACATTCTGATGGCGAGAAATATGAAGGGGAATGGAAAGATGGGAAAATACACGGCCAAGGAACTTTAACAACTCCTGATGGCGAGAAATATGAAGGGGAATGGAGAGGTGGGAGAAAACACGGCCAAGGAACTTTAACATATCCTGATGGCGAGAAATATGTTGGGGAGTTCCAGGGTGGCAAATGTATCGGTCAAGGAACATATACCTTTCTTGATGGTAAAATATATGCAGGGAAGTACAAGGATGGGAAAATTCACGGCCAAGGAACATTAACATATCCTGATGGCGAGAAATATGAAGGGGAGTTCCGGGATGGCAAATTCAACGGTAAAGGAACATTAATTCATCCTGATGGCGAGAAGTATGTTGGAATTTTCAAGGATGGGAAAATTCACAGTCAAGGAGCTTATATCTTTCTCAGTGGAACACAGTATGTTGGGGAGTACAAGGATGGGAAAAAACACGGGCAAGGAACAGTGACACATCCTGATGGCGAGAAATATGTAGGGGAGTTCCAGGATGGTAAATTCAACGGTCAAGGAACATTTATATATCCTGGTGGCGAGAAATACGAAGGGCAATGGAAAGAGGGGAAGAAACACGGTCAAGGTACATTAACATATCCTGATGGCGAGAAATATGTAGGGGAGTTCCAGGATGGTAAATTCAACGGTCAAGGGACATTTACATATCCTGATGGTGAGCAATATGTAGGGAAGTATAAGGATGGGAAAATTCAAGGTCAAGGAACATTTATATATCCTGGTGGCGAGAAATATGCAGGGGAGTTCCAGGATGGCAAATTCCATGGTCAGGGAACATTTACCTTTCCCCGTGGAGAGCAATATGTAGGGGAGTTCCAGGATGGTAAATTTAACGGTCAGGGGACCTTAATATTACCAAGTGGTACGCAATATGTAGGGGAGTTCCAGGAAGGAAAATTCAACGGTCAGGGAACATTAACGATGTCCAGTGGCACACAATATATTGGGGAGTTCAAGGAAGGGGAAAAACACGGTAGAGGAGTTGAAGGAACTCCTGGCGGGAAAGGGAAAACCGGTCATTGGATGTATGATATGTATGTAGGACAAAAAAAACCTGATTAGCTGAAAAAAATAATCCCAATTAGTTAAACATCAATATTGATTTATAGAGATACAATGCTAATCATAATTTAATCTCTAGTCCAACCAGGAGTTAATTTACTCAAATTATCAAATCTAACTGATACCTTCATCAAGCCACAATGTGGTAATTAATCTTGACTTTTTCTTAAATTCTTCTAACATAAAATTTAAACTACAAGCATTGACATAAACCTCAACAATGGAGACATCTCCAATGAAAGAGGTACTCATTAAAATACTCTGTTAAAGCCTCTATTGGGTTTCATTCTCCCATGGAGGCTTTTGTTTTTTTGCGATTTTTTTTACCAATTAAAACAGGAGGAGTGTTTATGAATAGTTGGATATTTGACGAATTAAACCGACGCGAATTCATGAAAAGAGCTGCACTGACTGGTACAGCTGCTTATTTAGGAATTGGCAGTGATTACGGTATGGCAGCCGTTGAGCCGCCGCCCGAGACAACAACAATAAGGCTTCGCCAGTGGCGCCCGGCCTGCTGGGCACCTATCCATGTAGCCGAACCTCTGTTATACGAGGAAGGGTTCACTGATGTGCAATATGTGAGTGCTCCCGGGACGAAATCTCCACAATTGCTTAAGGACGGAGCTCTCGACATAAGCCCGGAATTTGTAGCGCAGGGGATGTACTATATTGAAAAACTGAACCCCCCATTTAAATTTCTGGCAGGATTACATGTAGGATGTTATGCGCTGGTAGGCAGTGAACGGGTCAACTCGGTCCGGGACCTCAAGGGAAAGACTGTCTGGGCGGGAGCTATTAAATATGGCGGGCCACATATTTTTTTCTCAGCAATAGTGGCCTATGTTGGCCTTGATCCACGCACGGACATCAATTATGTTTGGGTTAAAAAGGACGAAGCCATGGAATTGTTCAAGCAAGGCAAGATTGATGCCTTCATGTCCTTTCCGCCCGGACCACAGGAATTGATGGCCAAGAACATTGGCCATCTTCTGGTCGATACCAATGTGGATAAGCCATGGTCGCAGTATTTCTGCTGTATGATTAGCGGGCAGAGCGATTTTGTGAAGAATAA
>JAUXHH010000187.1 GCA_030621655.1 Desulfobacterales bacterium | reverse complement strand
CGGCGTGGTCATTATGGGTGTGTACATGATTTCCAACGGTGATCTCAGCCAGGGAGGGCT
Source organism: Desulfobacterales bacterium (assembly GCA_030621655.1). GTDB lineage: Bacteria > Desulfobacterota > Desulfobulbia > Desulfobulbales > BM004 > BM004. The sequence goes on along the minus strand of JAUXHH010000187.1, from coordinate 3,957 downwards.
GATCGCACTGGTAATTATCTCACGCCAGGCTATTGCTCCCATGTCCCAGGCTGTAGGCCTTGCCACCCGTTATCATCGTGCCAAAGCAGCTTTGAAAACCTTAAACGAAATTATGGAACTTCCGGTTGATCGACCGGAAGGCAAGAATTTTCTGCACAGAGCAGAGATTCGAGGCGAAATTGAGGTTGAAAACCTCACTTTTTCATACCCGAATCAGACAGTAAAGATACTGAACAACATTTCTTTACACATTAAAGCCGGGGAAAAGATAGGTCTCATTGGTCCAATAGGTTCAGGGAAAACTACTCTGGGCAAGCTATTACTTGGTTTATATGAACCACTCAGTGGGATGGTGTGCATGGACGGCACTGATATCAGGCAGATAGAACCTGCTGATCTGCGACAGAGCATCGGCTATGTATCACAGGATATAACCCTTTTCCGCGGTACTCTTCGGGATAACATCGCCATGGGTGCCCATGATGTAGAAGATAGTACAATTTTACGGGTTGCCGAATTAACCGGCGTCAACGAATTCGTTAAAAAGCATTCCATGGGTTTTGATATGGAAGTAGGGGAGCTTGGCAGAGGCCTTTCCGGCGGCCAGAGACAATGCGTTGCTCTGGCCAGGGCATTGCTCCTCGATCCTCCTGTGCTTGTGCTCGATGAACCGACAAGCAACATGGATAACAGGACGGAAGTTCTGCTGCGGGATCACCTGTCCGATGTTATAGCAAACAAGACGGTGATATTAATAACCCATAGGGCTTCATTACTTGAAATGGTTGATCGTCTTGTTGTGATTGATAATGGTACCATCGTAGCTGATGGTCCCAAGGCCTCAGTTTTAGAGGCTTTTAAGAGAGGCCAGCTGAACGTTTAAACCGGGGTAAGCACGTTGTCTGAATCCGAGAAAAAAACAGAGTCAAATAAATTATTCTACCGCATGAAGGCAGAAGATGTCGATCTGACGACGGATATACGTACGTCTATCATGGCCCAATCTCCAAGGGGTGGGCGTGCCATCATCTGGGTTGTCCTGGCTCTCGTTGTGCTGTTTACAGTCTGGGCTTATTATTCTGAGATAGAGCAGGTGACCCGTGCTGATGGCAAGGTGGTTCCCTCCACCCAGATACAGGTTGTGCAGAACTTTGAAGGGGGTATCCTTTCTGAAATTATGATCGATGTCGGTCAACTTGTCAAAAAGGGTCAGCTGCTGCTGCGTATTGATAAAACGAGGTTTTCGTCATCATTCAAACAGAACCGGGTGAAAGCTCTTTTATTCAAAGCAAAGGCAGCCAGGCTGCTGGCAGAAGCCAATGGGTCTGATTTTGAAGTGCCGTCAGAGGTCATTGATGAGAAACCCAAAATAGGGGTTCGTGAAAAGGAACTCTTTGAGTCAAGAAAGAATGAATTCGATTCGTCCATGCAAATTTTGCAGCAACAGATAAAGCAGAGGGAGCATGAGAACAAGGAATTATCGTCCAAACTTGAAGAGTTGACCAGGACATATGCTCTCTTGAACATGGAACTCGAATTGACCCGGCCGTTAGTTGAGCAGGGTGCAGTATCGGCAGTTGAAGTCCTGCATCTTGAACGCCAGGCAAGTATGATGCAGGGAGAAATTGCAACGATCAATCAGACCATCCCAAAGGCCGAGTCCAGGCTTCAGGAAGCTAAACTGGAACTCCGTGAGAACCAGCTTTCCTTTTTCAATAAGGCCAAGGCCGAGTTAAACGAGGTGCTGGCAGAGCTTGAAGAGGTCTCTGCATCAGCAATAGCCCTTGAGGATCGTTTACGGCGGACCAATGTTCTGTCACCTGTGGCAGGGACCATTAACAGAATTCTGGTCAATACAGTCGGTGGTGTAATCCAGCCGGGCATGGACCTTGTTGAAATTGTCCCCCTGGAGGACACCCTGGTGATTGAGGCAAGGATCAAGCCCTCAGACATAGGTTTTCTCAGGCCGGACCAGGAGGCCAAGGTCAAGTTCACTGCCTATGATTTTACCATTTATGGAGGTCTTGACGCCAAGCTGGAGCATATCAGTGCAGACAGCATAACTGACGAACAGGGCAACAGTTTTTACAGTGTACGATTGCGGACCACCAAGAACTATATTGGTCCTGAATTAAATCCACTGCCGATTATTCCAGGAATGGTAGCTTCCGTTGATATTCTTACCGGCAAAAAGACAATCTTATCCTACCTTTTGAAACCTGTTTTGAGAGCCAAATATATGGCGTTAAGGGAACAATAATCCATGGTTATTCTTTTGAGCAGCGCGAATGATTCGGTTATTGAAAGATGGACAGGCCTTCTGAAGGATAAGTATGACCTGGATCAGGCAAATTCATTGAGTAAACTCAAAAGTTGCTGTACTGACAAAAAGTTTGCCATTATCCTTCTGCACCGTCCCCTGGTCGACCCGGATACCTTTGTTGAAATACGGCGTTTAAATCCACTTTGCAGGATTTTTCTGCTCTCCGACACACCGAATGAAGAGGAGGGACTGACCTTTCTCAAGCTTGGAATTGTCGGATATGCAAACACCTATATCTCTGCAGAACGCCTTGCAGAAGCTGCCCGGATTGTTTCAAGTGGAGCGGTATGGCTGGGGCAGAAGGTCATGCAGCGTTTGATACTTGATTCCTATGCCAGGGCAAAAGAAAAGGAAGCGTCAAATTCCGGCAAAATACTTAAAACCCTGACAAATCGGGAGCGGGAAATTGCCGATCTCGTTGCCCAGGGACAGTCAAATCTTGAAATTGCCTTTAACCTGGATATAAGTGAACGGACAGTGAAAGCCCATCTGAGTTCTATCTATGAAAAGACCAAGACCGGCAGTCGGTTGAACCTGGCGTTGCTTATTAATAGGGGTTGAGTTGTAAGTCTTTATTGTTTTTTATTAAATAAAAAAAAAGCCGCCGCCCATCAAAAGATGAGCAGCGGCTTTTTTAATTTTTAATTCTTAATTTATGAAGTGGTGTCATCAACATCAATATGGTTATCCAAAGGATCACCTGGACTTCCGTTATCCAGATCCGTGTAATCGCTATGGTCGAAAATGACGCTGACTTTTTCAACAGCGGTGCTGGAAATATCGCCTTCGTGGGTGATACGATCAAAATCGGCAACCAGGTGTCCATCTTCTGCAGCAGGTGCTTCCGGCACCACTGACAAGTCAACACCTTCAACAAGAAAGCTCTCCTGGACCTGCTCGACCTTTGCTGTGGCCTCTGTAATCTCTTCAGGGCTTACGCCGCCAAAAATATCTTCGTCGATCATGACATTACTCATCGTGCCGAGATCAATCTGGGTATGTACATCATCATTTATAACAATGGAAACCTTACCGTCGCTTGCAGTGACAATCCTGTCATTAGCGAAAATAGGGCTCTCGACCGAAAGGAGACGTTCCATCCCATCGGGTGATATTGCCTTGGCATTGTCATATATGATGACAACCCTGCCAACTACCTGGCTGCCTGATCCTGTGGTTTTTACTGTAGTAGTCATGGCGGTTTACCCGGTAAATTAATATATGAATGCGTATAAAAATCTTTTTCTTATTTTACATATTTTAAAGCATTCCATGTATAAATCAATTGTACCTTGGTACTAGGTGGTTATATTAAAACTTTTTCAGTTTAGTTTGGATTAATTATATATCACCACTACCGTCACCATCAGTATCGATATCAACAAGATTTGTCAGTAGATCATTAAGCGGGTCGCCTCCATCCAAATCCGCGAAATCGATATTATCGAAAGAAACACTTCCTTTCGCAGTTGGTCCGCTACCGTCAAGAACAGATAATTTAACTGAACCGTCCAGGTTCGCTTCTACAGAGAACTGATCTCCTGATGCGAACACATTGCTGATGTCAACGACATCACCGTCCGCTTGGCTGTAATCAACAATGGTGTCATCTCCATCAGCAACTTTGAAGGTGT
>JAUXHH010000097.1 GCA_030621655.1 Desulfobacterales bacterium | reverse complement strand
TCTTCGCAGCATTTATGTTTGTGCATATGTATCTTGCAACCCTTGGTCATACGCCTCTGGCGCACTTCAAGGCCATGTTCACCGGATTTGAGGAGGCCCACGACGAATCCACCACCGAGTAAATCACATAACAGGAAATATTAATAAGGGAAGATCAATCATCTGCATTGCCCATAATTAAAGCAGCACCTTCAGTAAGTGCCTCTGCCACTTTTTTGTGCGCGGAGGTAAGTAGACGTTGAACTGTCCCACGGGAGATTCCCATCTTTTCGCCTGCCTGTTCCTGGAAAAGTCCCTGCAGGTCACAGAGTCGCAGGGCTTCAAGCTCATCCTGATGGAGATGAATCCGTGGCAACTCACGTAAAGGAGTGCAGGTCGGCTTAAAGACTTTGCCGCACATCTTGCCTTCGCAATTTCGATGTTTTTTAGGTCTTGGCATACAAATTTTTTCCTGAACTTAGCGAACCAAGGTTAATTACTTTTGTAACCATTTTTGTCTTGAAACGTTTTATACGTGTATATGGAGAAGCAAGTTTTGTGTATATGCAAGAAATTATTTTATCTTATTACTCTTTAATCTTAACTAAAGGAACAAACAATGAAAAAAAGAATAAACAAAATCGGTATGGCATTAATTGGACTCAGTTTAATAGTCACCCCAGTATGGGCAGCGGATTATTCAAGCATGACAACAGAAGAACTCTCAAGTCTCAGGGGCACCATGCGAGAGACGTCTCAAGAGGAACATACTGCTTTTCAGCAGGAATGGCAGAATCGAGTACAGCAAATGCCGGCTGATGAACGCCAACAGTACATGGGGAAATCAGCTAATGGGCCTCAGGATGGTTCCGGTAATCAGTATGGCAAAAGCAAAGAAAATAAAAAGGGTAACAGTTATGCCCATGCGAATAATTTTGAATATAGTCAGAATGAGGGCATGGGTGGTGGCGGAGGCCGTGGACATGGCGGAGGAGGCGGCGGAGGAGGCGGCAGAGGAGGGGGTAATCGCTAGTTCGTTTCCGGACAGACACGAGTAAAACTGAATATGCCGAAGCCTGGTTTTTAATAAATCAGGCTTCGGTTTTTTTTTTATCCTTTTTATAAAACCTCTCCTTTCCGCAAGATATAATTTTTTAATCATACCTGTAAATCACCTGTATATTGCTGTTTCAGCCTGTTTTGTCGCTTCAGAAAATTCTGCTGCAAAGTCAATAAATCCAGCTGCTAAAAAGTATCAATAAATGCTGTTGACTATATAGCCATATTGCCATATAGTAATGTAGAAATATCAAATAAGCAAAGGAGAGTTGACTTGAAACAGTTTATTAAAGTTATGAAGGCTATGTCAGAACCTAATCGGGTGAAGATGCTGAAATTGCTCCAGCACAAGGAATTATGTGTCTGTGAGTTACAGGCCCTGCTGGACCTGGCTCAACCGACAATTTCAAAACATCTGAAGCTGCTGGAGGATGCCGGTCTGGTTGAGAGCTATAAAGATAAACTCTGGGTGAATTATCGACCGGCAACAGGTGAGGATTCCGTATATGCCCATACTTTGTTAAAAAATCTCAGTGGATGGCTGAAGGATGAGCCTGAAATTGCCAACCTTATGCTTAAGTCTCTACACGTTAACCGCGACACTTTATGTAATAAATAGTTGCAGGCAAAATATATGGAACTCCTTAACGACATCAACGCTGAGCATGAATCAAAAGCGCAACCCACGAAAGACACTTTGGGTAATACATGGTTCTCTAAAGCAAAATTTCTTTTTGCCGGCTTAGCCGGCCTGGTTGTCTGGTATGTTGTGTACAGGCAGTTGCTGTCGTTTTCCCAGTATTTTACCTACAATATCCTGGGCCTCACTCCGGAAAGCCACCTGGGAGAGGCAGTTGAATTCTTTGTTTACGACACCCCTAAGGTGCTCATGCTCTTAACCCTGGTGGTTTTTGGCGTTGGTATCATCCGTACCTTTTTTACTCCGGAAAGAACACGGGCCCTGCTGGCCGGCAAACGAGAATCGGCCGGCAATGTGCTGGCCGCCATGCTCGGTATTGTCACGCCGTTTTGTTCCTGCTCAGCCGTGCCCCTGTTTCTGGGTTTTGTCACTGCCGGTGTCCCCCTGGGCGTCACCTTTTCTTTTCTCATATCCGCACCCATGGTCAATGAAATAGCCGTGGTATTGCTCTACGGCCTTCTGGGCTGGAAAGTGGCTGCCCTGTACCTAGGCACCGGTCTGTTGGTGGCCATTGTCGCCGGCTGGGTAATCGGTCGCCTTGGTATGGAAAAACATATGGAGGACTGGGTTCTGGAGTTGCGAGCCAATGGTGCAGCAGTGGTTGAAGAACACCTCACCTGGTCGGATCGCATCAAGCAGGGGGGCGTGGCCGTTAAAGATATAGTTGGTAAGGTCTGGATCTATGTAATTGCGGGAATAGCAGTGGGTGCCGCTATCCATGGGTATGTGCCGGAGAACTTCATGGCATCGATCATGGGCAAGGATGCCTGGTGGTCGGTCCCTGCGGCAGTTCTTGTCGGCATTCCCATGTACTCAAATGCAGCCGGTATAGTACCGGTTATTTACGCCCTGCTCGGAAAGGGTGCTGCGCTGGGAACGGTGCTGGCTTTTATGATGAGCGTCATTGCGCTGTCTTTGCCTGAAATGGTTATTCTTAGAAAAGTACTCAAACCACAGTTAATCGCTACATTCATAGGGGTTGTCGGCATCGGCATCCTGTTGGTCGGTTACCTGTTCAACTTAATAATTTAAATTTTTACTTCAATACGAGCCAGAGGAACGATTAATGAATATTTTAGTTTTAGGGCCAGGTTGTCCGAAATGCACAGAGGCTGAAAAAAATGTCAAAACTGCCCTTCAGGAGGCTGGAGTGGAAGCCTCGGTGGAGAAGATCTCCGATTTCCAGGAGATTGCCCAAATGGGAGTATTCTCTACCCCGGCAGTGGTAATAGATGGAGAGATAAAATGTGTCGGCAAGGTGCCGAGCAAGAGTGAAGTAATAGACTGGGTTAACTTATAAAGTTTTTACAATAATAGATTATTACAAGGAGGGCGTTATGCCACTCGTAGAAGCAAAACAATTGGAAAAGACCTATGTGTCGGGTGATATTGAGATCAAGGCTATTCGTGGAGTTGATCTGACAATTGAACCTGCATCATTTGTGTCATTTATCGGACCTTCCGGAAGCGGCAAAAGTACCTTATTAAATATGATAGGCTGCCTGGACCCACCCACCTCCGGCCAGCTTACAGTCGCCGGGCAGGATATTACGAAACTTGACCGGAATACGGCAGCTGATTTCCGTGGCAACACCATTGGCTTTGTCTTTCAGGATTTTAACCTCATCCCGGTTCTGACGGTGTATGAAAATATTGAATACCCCTTACTGATGGTCCAAAAATTACCTGCCCCGGAGAGAAAAAAACGAGTGTTCGCTCTTCTTGAAGCAGTGGGCATGGCCGATCAAGCGGCTAAATATCCAAGCCAGATCTCGGGCGGCCAGAAACAGAGGGTAGCAGTAGCACGGGCCCTGGTCACAAATGCCAAGCTCGTGTTGGCAGATGAGCCCACCGCCAATCTTGACAGGGATACAGCCAACAGGGTTATTGACATGATGAAACAGATGCGCGATGAATTCCAGACGACCTTTATTTTTTCCACACATGATCCGAAGATAGTCAAAAATGCTGAGATAATTTATACGATAGAGGACGGCAAACTCCAGAGAACTATCAACGAAAATGGAGGGAATCATGCTTAATATATTGAAAATGGCGGCTAAAAACCTGGCGCGTTATCGGCGCCGTACTTTGCTGACCTCGATACTCATTACCTTAGGCGTTGTGGCAGTCCTGTTATTTGTTTCAGTGTCCGGATCATTCAAAGCAATGATGATCGGCCAGATCACCGATTCAATGCTTGGCCATCTGCAAATTCACCGCAAGGGCTATCTGGCATCCATTGACAGCCTGCCGCTCAATAAAAATATTACCCAGAAACAGCTGAACAAGGTAGAAGAAATTCTGGCTGCAGAAGAAGCCATAGAATCTTATACCATGCGTATAAAATTAGGGGCCATGTTCAGCAACTACGCTGAAACCACCAATATAAGGCTTAATGCGGTTACCCCTGACCGGGAGTTGCAGTCCATGCCATTGCTTGCTGACCGGGTTATCAAGGGCGAGAAAGAAGGCCTGCTTGCTAAAGGAGAAATTCTGCTGCCCGAGCTGATCGCCAAGGGCATGCAGGTTAAGGTTGGTGACAGTATCGTCCTGGTGGCCAACAATAAGGACGGTTCCGTCAACGGCCAGTCTTTTGCTGTCAGGGGAATACTTGAAGGTATAACTGGGCCAGGAGGACGGGATGGCATTATGCATATGGAAGATGCCAGGGAACTTCTCAGGATAGAGGAAATGGAAGTGAGCGAGATCGCCATTCGCTTGAAAAATATCGACCAGATGGGTGTGGTGTTTTCCAGCCTGCAGGAAAAACTCGGTGCTATGACCAATAAGGAAGGAAAACCGGTGTTCGAGATCCACACCTGGGAAAAACTTTCACCCTTTTACAATATTGCCAAGATGATTGATCTTATGACTCTGTTCATCAAGATCATGCTGGTTGCCATTGTGCTGGTCAGTATCATGAATGTTATGATCATGGCTGTTTATGAAAGGGTCAATGAAATAGGTACAATCGCAGCCATTGGCACCAGGCCGGGTAAAATTCTTGCTCTGTTTGTCACCGAAGGTTTTTTGCTTGGTATATTAGGTACGATGGTCGGCACCATCATTAGTCTAATTGCCATTGCCGGGATGAACGCTTCCAAGATAACCTTTGATTTCGGGCGTCAGACCGGGTTGCAGTTGACACCCACAATAGATTCTGCAGAAGTAATAACTGTCGTACTGATCGTTATTGGTATAGCAGTGCTCGGTAGTTTGCAGCCTGCATTGAAGGCAGCTCGAATGGATCCGATTACCGCCCTGCGTCATGTATAAATTTACAGAGAGGAAAAAAATATGCCGTTCATACAAATGAGAATAATTGGCGTACTGTTGGCATGGCTGCTTTTCACCGGCATTTGTATTGCCGGGGAACAGGAGTTTAAAATTGCTGTGGCTGCCAACGGACAGGAGAAATCCGGCCAGGTCAGCATGGAAGCTGGTCGTGCCCCTTATTATCTGATCTTCAATTTAGATGGAAGTCTGCTTGAGACAACTGCCAATCCCCATGCAGGTGCTGCCAGAGGAGCAGGAGGAAGCACAGCAGACTTTTTGGCAGAAAAAAAGGTTAATGTAGTGATTGCCGGTAGCTTTGGTTCCAAAATGGCTGCTGCGCTTGAGGCCGCAAATATCAAATATATCGAAAAACAAGGCATCGTTATAAATGTAATGAAAGGAGTTGAATATGCTAAGTAAAAAACTGATATTTATCAAATTGATGGTGGCAGCAGCTGTGCTGTTGCAAGCTTTTACAGTTTTTGCCCTGGATGGCAATGAGATCCTGACCCAGGTAGACCGAAATCTGCAGCCAGAATCGTATGAAATGTACCGTAAATTAATCAATATCGAACCGGATGGTTCCAAAAAGGAATTCGTACTCTACACTGTTAAAAAAGGACAGGACAAGATGGTTGCTCTCTTTCTGTCCCCTGCAAGCGAAAAAGGCCGCGCCACCCTGCGTCTTGGTGAGAATATGTGGCTTTATATCCCTAATGTCGGCAAGCCGATACGGATTACCAGCCTCCAGTCAGTGGTGGGCGGTGTGTTTAACAACTCGGATATTTTGAGGCTTGACTACAGTAGCGAATACAGTGTGGCAGGCGTTGAGGAGCAGGATGGCACCTACGTTTTGGACCTCAAAGCAAAGACAGGAACGGTGGCTTATGACCGCTTGAAAATGAAGGTAGATAAAAAAGTAATGGTTCCTACCATCATTGAATGTTATGCCGCCAGCGGCATGCTGATTAAGACGCTCTATTACAAGGATATAAAAGAGTTTGGGGATGGAATTAAACGACCGTCAATCCTTGAGACCGACAGCCCCCTTTATAAAGATTATAAGTCCGTAATGGTTTATGCCAAGGTTAACAAAAAGGAACTGGCCGACGAGGTTTTTACCCTTAACTATCTATCTAAAGTTGATGAGCTTCGATGAAGCAGTGTTTGAAAACCCCCGGTTTGCTCTCAGTCATCGGTTTGTTTTTAACCTTGAGCCTGATCCTTTCTTTCCCAAGGCTGCTTAGGGCAGAAGAAGATTGCAGCTTTGATCTGGAGGAGTTTGAGAAAAAGAATTTTGAGTGGGGTGGCTATTTTGAACTGAAGTGGGACCATATTAATCTCAATACGGACTCCGCTTATAATCAGCTCAATTCTGAGGAGAACCAGC
>JAUXHH010000005.1 GCA_030621655.1 Desulfobacterales bacterium | reverse complement strand
GGGAGGAAATGGCTCCTCACCTTTACCACGCTCATACTTTTCGGCACCACTCTGTTTGGAGCCTTTCCGCTCTTTTATGCCACCAGCTTTGGCGGGGCTTACTGGGTCTGGATCTCGATTCTTTTCACCTTTGTCCTGCAGGCTGTGAGTTTTGAGTTTAGAAAAAAACCGGGCAATCTCCTTGGTGCCGGAACTTACGAACGGTTCCTTTTTTTTAACGGCACCATCGGCATTCTTTTGATAGGCGTTGTGCTGGCCACCTTTTTCAGCGGCTCCAGTTTTCAGCTTGACGACTACAACCTGGTCCTCTGGCAGCATCCCATGCGGGGGCTGGAGGCAGGTTTGCATTTTTTTAACGTGGCATTGGGACTTTTTCTCGTCTTTCTCTCAAGAACCCTGGGCGCCCTGTATCTGCTCAACAATATCGACTTCAGGCTGGACCTGGTAAAAGACCTGGGAAAAAGGCTTCGAAAGGCTGCAGTCGCAAACCTGACTGCCTCCATCCCCTTTCTTCTCTATTTCATGATCGGCCTGTTGACCAGGGAAGGCTTTGCGGTCATCCCTGAAACTGGAACTGTCTTTATGGAAAGCGGCAAGTACCTGCAAAACCTCAGGGCGATGCCTGCTGTTCTTGCCATGCTGGCAGCAGGACTTCTCCTGGTTATTTTCGGTGCGCTCAGTGCTCGCCGTGCATCCAGCACTTCAGGTATTTGGTTTTCCGGCTTTGGTTCCTTCCTGGTCACCCTGTCCCTGTTTTTGACTGCAGGGCTTAACAACTCCGCATTTTATCCATCACACTTTGACCTGAACAGCAGCCTGAGCATTTATAATGGCTCCAGCAGCCGCTATACCCTGACAGCCATGAGCTATATCGGATTGACGATACCCGTGGTCCTGGCCTACATTGTCTATTGCTGGCGCAAAATGGATAAGGAAAAACTTTCAACCGGTGAAGTCAGCGACTTTACAGCCAAGGAAATTTACTAATAGCTTATTTGCTTGCTCCCTTGATGATATCAGCTTTCAACAGGTCGGAAAAGTATGCTATTGTTTTTTCCAGACCTTCCCGTAACGGAACCTTTGGCTCCCAGCCAAGTTTGTCTTTTGCCAGTGTTATATCGGGCTGCCGCTGCCTTGGATCGTCTTCAGGCAGGGGCTCATATATGATCTCTGATTTTGAGTTGGTGAGATCCTTCACATGCTCTGTCAGTTCGATCATGTTGAACTCCACGGGATTGCCAAGGTTGACGGGTCCGGTAAAGTCATCCCCGCTTTGCATCAGGCGCAGAAAACCGTCGATCAAATCGTCCACATAGCAGAAAGACCTGGACTGGGAACCATCGCCATAAACAGTCAGGGGTTTATTCTGCAGGGCCTGCAGAATAAAATTCGATACCACCCGGCCATCATAGGGATGCATGTTGGGGCCATAGGTGTTGAATATTCTGGCAACCTTTATCCGCAGTCTGTGCTGGCGCAAATAATCAAAGAAAAGAGTCTCTGCGCAGCGTTTGCCCTCATCATAACAGGACCGGGGCCCAATTGGATTTACTGAACCACGGTAACTTTCCGGTTGTGGATGCACCTCCGGGTCACCATACACCTCGGACGTGGATGCCTGAAAAATTTTAGCTTTCACCCGCTTGGCCAACCCCAGCATATTGATGGCTCCGTGGACATTTACCTTGGTGGTCTGCACCGGGTCGTTCTGGTAATGGATCGGTGACGCAGGACAGGCAAGGTTATAAATCTCGTCCACCTCAAGATAGATGGGAAACGTTATATCATGCCGCATGAACTCAAAATTCGGTTCATTGAGCAGAGGATAAATATTTCTCTTGGTCCCGGTAAACAAGTTATCAACACAGATAACCTCGCTTCCCTGCTCAAGAAGCCTTGCGCAAAGATGCGAACCAAGAAATCCTGCTCCCCCTGTCACTAAAACCCGCTTTGTTAAATGCATGGTATCCTCCTTAAATTATTTCTGTTTATCGTTTATTGCTGCCAGCATAAAAGAAACCACCTCTTCAATACTCATCTCCGAAGAGTCGACAATAACAGCATCTTCTGCCGGCTTCAGAGGCGCCAAAGCTCTGTTGCTGTCATCTGCGTCCCGTTTCTGTATCTGGGTCAAAAGCTCCTGGTATTCTATCTTCCGGCCATTTTCTGCGAGTTGTTTCTGGCGGCGTTTAGCCCGTTCCATTGGACTTGCATCCAAAAAAAACTTGTGCATAGCGTCCGGGAACACAACGGTGCCCATATCACGCCCTTCGGCAACAATTGCTCCATTATTGCCAATAGTGCGTTGCATTTCCGTCAGTTTTTTGCGCACTTCCGCTTGGGCAGAAACCCTTGAGGCCACCATGGCCATTTCCGGCGTTCTAATTGCATCACTCACATCCTCACCATTCAAAAAGGCTCTGGTTTCCTTGCCTTCCTCTCCGGGCGCCAGCGTCATGTCAAGAGCGGCCAGCAGCAGTGCAAGCTTTTCCCTTGCACCCTGGACCTCAAAATCAAGGCCGTCCCGCAGTACCTGCAAGCCCACCATGCGATACATGGCACCGGTATCAAGATAGGTATACCGGAGCCTTGCTGCCAGCAATTTACTGATCGTGCTCTTGCCCGCCCCGGATGGTCCGTCTATGGTAACGATATTTTTTTTCTCAGCCATAGCCCAATTCTTTCAAGCTTATACCAAGAGCCTTCACAAAGCGCTGGTTCTCATCTGCACGTCCTACGGTGATACGGATATAATTCGGATAGCCATAGGCCTGCATGGGCCTGACGATTACCCCCTGGTGCAGCATATGCTCATAAAGTTTTTTCCCGTCTCCTTTCACATCAATGAGAAAAAAATTCGTGTGGGTTTGCATGGGACGACAGCCAAGTTTTTCTACTTCTTTGCTCAACCAGGCGATGCCATCTCGACTTTCCTGCAGGGTCATCCGGTAGTGCTCTTCGTCTGACAATGCCGCGACACCCCCAACCTGGGCCATGGAGTTTACATTAAAGGGTTGGCGCACCCGATTCAGGTAGTCGGCCATTTCGGCATCCATAATACCATAGCCCAACCGCAGACCGGAAAGGCCGTACGCCTTAGAAAAGGTACGAAGTGCAGCCACAGGCTTTCCTTCTCTGATATATGCCAGCACATCAATACGAAGCTCCGGAGCCACAAAATCTACATAGGCCTCGTCCAGGACCACGATAACCTCATCCGGTAACTGCTCCATGAATGATGCAAAAGTCTCCCTGTCAATAATGGTTCCTGTAGGATTGTTGGGATTATCGAGAAAAATCATTCTGGTCTTAGGTGATACTGCTCCAAGTATTGCCTTGAGGTCATGATGCATTTCTTCAGTAAGCTCCACAACCGTATTGATGCCCCCCTGGACCTGCACCAGTTTTTGGTACATGAGAAATGTTGGGTGGCTGGTTATTACTTCCTCGCCCGGCTGTAAAAAAGCTGTTATGAGCAGCCCTATGATCTCATTTGAGCCGTTTCCAAAAACTATTTCCTCAGGCCTTACCCCAAGCTTTTCTGATAAGCTCCGGGTCAGGTAATAACAACTGCCGTCAGGATAACGGTGCAGGTTCTGCATCGCCTCTTTCATAGCCTCAACAGCCTTGGGAGAGGGCCCCCAGGCATTTTCATTGGATGCCAGCTTGATGGAACCGCTTATGCCATACTCCCTTTCCAGCTCTTCAATGGGCTTTCCCGGCGGATAGGGAACCAGGGTGCTTATGTTTGATGCAACCTTAAGCTTCACAGTAACTCCTTATAATTATTAAAAGTCTTAAAGATTATTGGGACGGAGATGAGAAATATTTAAGCGCTGCTCCAGATTATACGCGACGTTCAGCAACTTTTCCTCCTGGAAATGGGCTCCCTGAATCTGTAAACCTATGGGCAGCCCTTCTCCGCTGAAACCACAGGGCACTGAGATGCCCGGTATTCCTGCCAGGTTAGCGGATATGGTCAATATATCCGACAGGTAGACGCTCAGGGGATCATCAATTTTCTCTGCCAGTTTCCAGGCCGGCGTCGGAGTTACCGGAGAAACCAGGACATCACAGGTTTCAAAAACCTTTCTGTAATCTTCAGTAATCAGGGTTCGGACCTGGGAGGCTTTTTTATAGTAGGCATCATAGTACCCTGAAGACAGGGCATAGGTGCCGATGATGATGCGCCGTTTCACCTCATCGCCGAATCCCTGCGAACGGCTGTTCCTGTACATGTCAAGGAGTGAGTCGCTGGACATATCCCTGAAACCGTATTTGACACCGTCATAGCGCGCCAGGTTGGAACTGGCTTCAGCTGGGGCAATAAGGTAATAGACTGCAACACAATACTCGGTATGGGGCAGGGAAACCTCGACTGTCTCTGCTCCCGCCTCGCGCAGCAGTTCTATACCTTTCTGTACGTTTTTTTCAACTTCCGGATCCAGCCCCTCGAGAAAGTACTCCCGTGGTATGCCGATCTTCATGCCCTGCAGATCCTTTTTCAAGGCGTTGCGGAAATCGGGAACCTCCCGGGGAACGGATGTTGAGTCGTTTGCATCATAGCCACTGATAACATTCATCATCACGGCACAATCGGTTACATCCTTGGTAAGAGGGCCTATCTGGTCCAGGGAGGAGGCAAATGCCACCAGGCCGTAACGGGACACCCTGCCATAGGTCGGCTTCAGGCCGACAACCCCACAGTGGGAAGCCGGTTGGCGGATGGAGCCGCCGGTGTCTGTGCCCAGAGAGGCTATACATTCATCTGCTGCCACCGAGGCGGCAGAGCCACCGCTGGAGCCGCCGCAGATATAATTCCTGTTCCAGGGATTTTTGGGTGGGCCGAAGGCACAATTCTCTGAGGTTGAGCCCATGGCAAATTCATCCATTGCTACTTTACCCACAAGCACCGCATCAGCCTGTTTTAACTTCAAAATGGAGGTGGCGTCATAGGGCGGCACAAAATTTTCAAGAATGCGGGAGCCACACGTTGTGCGTATCCCGTCTGTGCAAAGAACATCCTTAATGGATACCGGAATGCCGCACAAAGGGCCTCCTGTCCCATCTTTTAATTTTTTGTCCGCTGCTTCAGCCTGCTGCAGAGCCAGTTCCGGATCGAGAGTGATATAGGCCTTGACCTTATCCTCAACCTTTTCAATTCGTCCAAGCACATCCCTTGTCACCTCTACAGCAGATACCTGGCCCTTTGCCAACATCTCCTGCAGCTCATGTATGGTTAATGCGTGTAATGCCATTGTTCCCTGTTTCTCTCTTTAATTAAAGGTGGTTACGCGGCCCTGCCAGGCTCCGCAAGCATATTCGTTAAATTACCCGCGGCACCACAAAGAACTCTCCATCCTGCTGTGGCCCGTTGGCCAAAGTTTTTTCCCGATCCAAAGAGGGCTTGACCTCATCTTCACGAAAGGCATTCACAATGGAAATAGCATGGGTCGTCGGGGTTATCCCCCTGGTGTCCAGTTCGTTCAGCTTGGCCACATAGGTGAGTATGTCATGCAGCTGCTTTGCCATTACCTCCACTTCTTCCGGAGACAGCCGTAGACGGGCAAGGTTGGCAACATGCGAAACTTCTTCAGGCGTAATTTTCATAAAAACCTCATTGTATCTTCTTGGTACTGTCTCTTAAATTTACGATGGCTCAGTAGATAGCGAGAGTGGTATATTTACAAGCTCCAGTATCTTTTTGCAATGTTTCTGACCTGCTCAATAACCGCTACTTCTCTATCAGAGTCAGCAATTGCCTGCAGGGTTTCATCGTCCACCTTGCCCGGACATCCAGGATCTCCCGACAATTCTCCCAAAACAGCCAGGGCCCCGTCTCGCAAGCCGCGTAGATCATAGCCTCCCTCCAAGGCCACCAGCAGCCTTCCCCCGCATATCTCATTTGCCAGATCAACCAGTTGCCTGGCCATACAGGCAAATCCCTGCTCCGTAACCGCCATGGTCCCCAGAGGATCGCCGAAATAGGTATCAAAACCCGCTGAAATTATAATAAAATCAGGCTTATACTGCCTGGTTACCGGCACAATTATTTCTTTAAAAATAGCAGCAAAGGCCCGGTCATCCTGGCCGCCTGACAGGGGCACATTCACCGTAAACCCCTCGCCGGCTCCTGAGCCGACTTCCATCAAACCTCCCGAACCAGGATAGTATGGGTAGGCATGGGTTGACAAATAAAGAACCTGGTCTGAAGTATAAAAGCTGTTCTGTGTTCCATTGCCATGATGGAGATCCCAGTCTATGATTGCAACACGCTCCATGCCCAGTTTCTGCAGACCATAATGAGCCCCGACAGCAACATTGTTAAAGAGGCAGAACCCCATGGCACGCTCAGCTTCTGCATGGTGACCAGGCGGACGCACCAGGGCAAAACCGTTGTCTGCTTCACCGTTAACGATCATCTCCATACCATTTGTTACGGCCCCGGCTGCAAGACAGGCCGCATCATAAGACATTGGTGAAGCCTGGGTATCCGGATCCAGGCTGCTGAATGTTTTACCGGCAGTACCGGCTACACGCATGATATGTTCCGGGGTATGGTTAAATGCTAAAGAATCCTGCGAAGCCGGTCCAAAATCCGGATAGAGAAAAAGCTCATTTAATGGCTGCTGTTCAAGCTGCTCATAGATTACCCTTAAGCGGTCCGGGGATTCCACATGATTGAAATCCGGGATATGTTCCAGGAAAAGGTCATTTTTGAAAATAGCCGTCTTGCGCATAATGGGCTCCTTTTTTAGCGTCTAATGTTTACAATCCTTTTCTCGGTTATCAAAATATCAACTGGCTGATCATGGGGCTGCACGGGAACATGTTCCACGACCTGCACCTCAAAGGCAAGTCCTATGCGTTTAGCCTGGGGAGCCTCGTTTACTAAAAACCGGTCATAATATCCTCCGCCATAACCGAGACGCCCTCCTCCGATATCAAAAACACTGCCGGGAATAACAGCTGCGTCAATTTCACCGGCTGCAACCCGAAGAGATTTCTGCGGGTCAGGCTCAGGGATGTCATAATAACCGGGCACAAGATCCTTTTCCGGATCTTTTATCAACAGTGGAATCATACTTACTGTAGCAGCGTCAACAAGGGGCACCGCAACACGCTTTCCCCGGCTTAGACAACTGTGTATAAGTTCCAGTGTTTCCAGTTCACTGCGGAAATGAACATAGATAAACAGGGTGGACCAATGTTTCATTTCAGGCGAACTCAAGAGCTTTTGCATGGCGGAACGGCTCTTCTCCTGCCTTTCGCCGGCACTCAGCAGATCCCGCGCCCCCAGTATTTTTTTTCTCAGCTTCTGCCTTTCATCATTGTTCATCTCCATACCCTCCATAGTTTTCACAACAAAAAAGAGCATTTTTCCCCACAGTTCTGCAAGCAAAAAACCCTTCTTTCTTCCAATACTTGACAAATCTCCCTTGCGAAAGTAATAAAAAATGAATTATCACTCATTTTTTGTGGGTTTTCTTTTTTGTTTATGGTAACTAATCTTTTTTGGCTGTTTAAGTAAACGGATTATTGCCACATTGTGGAGTTGACTGCTTGCTCATTTTTAAGAAGCCCCTTATCTTGCTGAAAGATTCTGCCAAGAGAAAAATCTTCGATTGTTTTTTTAAATGAGGGGGTGTTGGTTTTGGATAACATTAAACCTGACAGAACAGTAGATGCAAAAGGGCTGGAATGCCCCATGCCTCTACTGAAAGCCAAAAAAGAAATAGATACGATGGAGAGCGGCCAGGTTCTTGAAATCATTGGGACAGATGAAGGATCCAAGGTCGACCTGCCCGGCTGGTGTGACCGTGTCGGGCATTCGTACCTAGGGGTAAAAGAAGAAGCGAACTTTTTTAAATTTTATATAAAAAAAGGTAGGTAAAGCTAAAACATTAACTGTTGCACTTTTTATTAACAGTGGTGTGACACAATTTCTGTTTAGGAGGTAAACATGGCAAATTTAGGTATTTTTGTAACGAGCACTAACAACATGGCGCACGTCATGGGGATTACCAAGGCGGCCAAGGCCAAAGGGAACGACGTCAAAATTTTCTTTACCTGGAAAGGAACTCTGCTTGCAAGGGATCCCCAGTTCCCCGAGCTGTGCAATATTGCTGAAGTGGCTATCTGTGCTGACAGCTATAAAAAGATGGGTTATGACCCTCAAAATGACATCCCTGAAGGCCTTGACGAAAAACAAATGTCAACCCAGGCCAAACACGGATATATCATTGACGACTGTGAAAAATATATGACTCTGTAAGGGGGAAACCATGCCAAAGAAAGTAATGTTTTTATTAGATAAAAGTGATGACGAAAAAAACACCCTGGATGCCCTTCGCTCCACCTTGGGGCTTTCCGTTGCCAACCATTACTCATATGCTGTGGTCATGAATCATACGTTGGGTAAATTTGATGACTACAACGCTGAAAATCTTGAGTGGATCCGTGATATGGAAGGAGAAGCCTATACAACTGAGCAGGCCAATGTTGACACCAACGACTTAACAGCTATCACGCTGGAAGAGGTTGGACAGAAGCTCAGAGAAATAGATGTAATCATTCCCTATGGCAACTAAAGGCTCACGTTAGATACGAAGGAGATAATAATTATGAAAATTTTAAATGTATATCGTTCAGAACCTTCAGAAGACACAAAAAAACTGGTTGAAATCGTCTCCGAAGGAAGAGAAAGCGACAGCTTTGATCTTGCTGTAGATAGTCCTGATTATGCTGCCCTGGTAGATAAGGTCATGGCAGCAGACCAGACCATCTGCTGGTGGTAACAGTTTTTTTATATGAATAAACAAAAAGAGGCCCCACGCGGGTCTCTTTTTGTTTATTCCTTTTTCTCTGGCTTAACCCCAGGATAGTCATTGAACCTCCCTGCAACACCTTTCATCTCCGTTATCATCCCTAATCACAACGGCGAAAAAACCATCGGCCTGTGCTTGGAGGCCGCCTATAATTCCGACTTTAACAACTTCGAAATAGTAGTTGTAGACGATTGTTCTGTAGATGGCTCGATAGCCATTATTGCCCAGTACCCGTGCAAGCTTATACGATTGTCAGAGCATGGCGGCGCATCCAAGGCAAGAAACACCGGGGCCGAAAACAGCAGAGGCGATATTCTTTTTTTTATTGATGCTGACTGTCTTCTGCAGCCGGACACATTAGCAAAAGCTGCTTCAGCCTCTATGAAAAGTGGACCCGAAGTTGTCATTGGCGGAACATATACCTGGCTGCCTTATGACCAGAACTTTTTTAGCATCTTCCAGTCAGTATACATTCACTATTCAGAGACCAAGAATGTACAGGATCCTGACTATATAGCCACCCATGCCATGTTACTACGGGCAGACATTTTTAAAAGAAGTGGCGGCTTTAATGAAGAGTTCATGCCCATTCTGGAGGATGTCGAATTCAGCCACCGGTTAAAAAGGATGGGGTACAGGCTGCGCATGGATTCTGGTATTCAGGTGCAGCATATTTTTAATTTCACCTTGGCAAAATCACTCCGCAACGGCATACGAAAAACGAAATACTGGTCCATTTATTCCTTAAAAAACAAAGATTTGCTCTCTGATTCCGGCACAGCCTCCCAGGAGTTCAAATTTAATGTGCTTTCATGCTTCGCAAATCTCGTTTTTCTGCTTCTGGGCCTGCTGCTGCACAACTGGATTTTTGTTGTGCCTTCCCTGCTGCTCTATGGCACTAACCTTTACCTTAACCGACATCTTATCCGGGCCTTTCATAAAACCGATGGTCCTTCTTTTGCAATCTCCGCCGTGCTGTATTATACCTTTCTTTATCCGTTTGCTGTGGGCATTGGTGCCTTCAGCGCCATTTTCAGCCAACATTTCGGTTTCAGGGCATGACTTATTCACCTTTTCGCCACCTGGATTCTATCCTGTGGAAAAGAAAACCAATCCAGTTCACCTTTTTTTTAACCCGCAGGTGTAATGCCAAGTGTCCGTTCTGTTTTTATATCTCGAAACAGAACGAAGCCCCTTCAGCTTCATCGGAGCTTTCAATTGATGAAATTGAAAGGATCGCTCCTCAACTAGGCAAACTTCTCTGGCTTGCATTTTCCGGTGGTGAAATATTTCTGCGTTCTGATCTTGTTGAAATTACAAAGCTTTTTTATAAAACGAACAAGCCGGCAATCATTCTATTGCCCACAAACGGCCTGCTGCAGGATACAATTTATCATAATGTTGAAACTATCCTGCGCGCCTGCCCCGAAAGTTCCATCGTGGTTAAACTCTCTTTGGACGGGCCCGAACCAGTTCATGATGAGCTGCGCGGTGTTCCCGGCAGCTTTCAAAAGACACTCAAGACCTGTTCCGCCCTGGGGAGACTGGTTGACAAATACCCCAACTTTGAACTGGGCATTAACACCGTGTTTTGCCAGGCCAACCAGGATCTTGTTGAAGAAGTTATAGACCTGGTGCAAACTCTTCCCCATGTTAAGACCCACACTGTCTCATTGATCCGGGGAGAGGTCTTTCGGGAAGATCTGAAGCAGGTTGATCTGGAAAAATACAAAAAGGTCATTGACCGGCTGGAGTCCGATCTCAAGAAACGGCTGGCCGCTGTTTACGGCTTCCGCGGGGCCAAGCTTAAAGCTGCGCAGGATATTCTCCAGCGTCGCAATATTTATGAAGCCGCCCACCAAAGTCAAAGGACATCACCCTGCTATGCCGGCAAATTGAACCTGGTTTTGACAGAAACGGGAGACCTCTATCCTTGTGAGGATTTTTCCGAGAAGATGAAATTCGGCAATGTTCGGGAGGCTGAATATGATCTCCAGCAATTGCTGGAGTCTGACCGCGGCAGAAAAATCCTTGAATTTATAAATGACAAGGGCTGCCACTGTACCCATGAGTGCTATTTCATGACAAATATCCTCTTTAATCCAAGCAATTACCCCGCTCTTCTCAAAGAATACCTGCAACTCTAAATATCCTGAATATTATTGCTTGCGCTTGAACAGGTTCTTTTTTGTTTGCAGCCAGAAAAGGCTTTTAACCCCCTCCCATGCTGCCGCAAGGTCGCTCATGCTCCGCAGTGCCAGCAGTCTCCTCCAGAGAAATTTGGGCCGGGAGTAAAATTTTTTTAAAGCCAACTGCCGCAATTCAGCTATCTCCTCCCTGGTCATTGTGTAGGGAGTAAAGGCTGCACCCTGGTAGGTATAATCCGACAAATCCTCGGACATTGTGCCGTATTTTTCTATATTATCATAGAGTTCCGTTCCTGGAAACGGCGTGATAGCGTGAAAGTTAGCTATATCAGGATCCAGTTCCATCGCAAACTCAATGCTTTTTAAACCGTCCTCATAGGTCTGTCCGGGTATGCCGAAGAGAAAAGGGGTATAGACAGTAATGCCAACCTCTTTGGCAGCTTTGACCGCCTTGCGGGTCTGGGCTGGAGTGATGCCCTTGCGAATGGTGTTCAAATCTTTCTGCACCCCGCTTTCTGCACCAAATAAAATAGCCCAGCAGCCGGCATCCTTAAAGGCCTGCAGCAGGGGCTTATCCACCTGGTTCACAACTGCCGAGGCAAACCAGGTAAAATCAAGGCCCCGTTTCTTTATCTCCCTGGCGATTGTCATGGCTCTGTTGTAGTCGGCAGCCAGAGTATCATCAATGAACTTTATTTCCCTGTAGCCCTGGGACAAAACCAACTCCACCTCTGCCATCACGTTTTCCACACTGCGATACCGTATGCCGCTTTTGCGATATTTGTCTATCTGAAAACAGTAGAGGCATTTACGGTTGCACCCCCTGGCGGTCATGATGACTGCCACCGGTCTTCTCTTATAGGTGGCAGGTGGTGGTATGTATTTCCCGGCCTCTCCCAAAAGTTCCCGGGCCGGAAAGGGAAGGGCATCAAGGTCTGTTATCAATGGCCGTGGTGGATTTTTTCTGATCTCTTCTCCGGCGCGAAATGCGACGCCCTCAACCCCATCAAGGCCCGATCCCGACTCAAGTCTTGCGAGCATTTCCACCACCGTGATCTCACCCTCGCCGGTTACAACCGCATCCATCTCAAGACAGTCTTCTAAACATTTTTCCTGGAGAGCCACAGGGTAAGGCCCGCCGACAACAATAAAAACCCTGCCAAGATTTTGTTTGATATCAGCTGCAGTCTTCTTGGCCTTATCCCAACCAAAGGCAGTTGAATACAGGCCGACAAACTCCGGACCGTACTCTTTAACCTGGGCCATTATCTCGTCATGCTCCATAAAGGCACCGTTATAAAAACGCACCTCATGGCCTGCCTGCTGCATAACTGCGGCAACATATAATGTGCCTAAAGGCTGCCAGTAGTTGATCTGAGACCCTGCTGTTTTAGAGGAAAATATATCCTCCGGCGCCCAGGCGGGTATGATGAGAGCACATTTCATCTTTTACTCTATGCCTTCTGTTGTTGGATAGTTGAATATGGTTTTCCGGCTGACACGGGTAGTTACAGTTACCCTTGTCTGTAAATCTTCCAGCTCCAAATAAAAATACCAAGAGAACCACCCGTGGGTGATTCTCCTGGTATAAAACAACAAATATCTTTAGCCAAGTTAAAAACGAGGCGTTGGGTTATTTATTACTTCACAACCAAGACGGGCCTGTCAGCGTTATTTACAACTTCCCTGCTTACGCTTCCTATTAAAAGCCGCGTTCCGCTCCTTTTTCCTATTGAGCCAATGAGTATCATGCTTACATCTTCCTCTGCAGCTGTCTCTACTATTAGCTCAGCAGGATGGCCGCCCTTTACCATTGTCTGCACATTGGCAAGCGGAGTTTTCTGTTCAAGTGCGTTTTTATAATAGCTCAGTATAGTTTCAGCTTTTTTATCAAGGGCCTCCTGGTATTCAGTTCCCTCAAGAACTTCCTTCAGGGTGCTGAGTTCTGCCACACCAAGCACATCAGTCATTAAGG
This sequence comes from Desulfobacterales bacterium, assembly GCA_030621655.1. GTDB lineage: Bacteria > Desulfobacterota > Desulfobulbia > Desulfobulbales > BM004 > BM004. Next base: position 10,092 of record JAUXHH010000005.1, on the reverse strand, counting down.
AGCGCCCCTCAAACTTTTCAACATACAGCAAAATGACCGACTCAGGAGCAATGCATTTGCAAATAGTTGCGCACTTGTTGAAAATCGCTCTGGTAGCTTTCGTATCATCAACGGCTATAAGTATTTTTTTCATTTTACCTCTCGTTGCTAAGGTTTGTGCGTTTCTGGCAAATACTTGTACTTTTTATTTCCCTCCGTAACCAGCAGCTGGCAGAGCAGGAGCAGCGCCGTAGCCGCCGGATACCGGAGCGGGAGCAGCGCCATAGCCGCCTGACGCCGGAGCGGGAGCAGCACCATAACCACCGGAGGCAGCGGGAGCAGCACCGTAACCACCAGAGGCAGCAGCACCATAGCCGCCGGAGGAGCCGGATTCAGCACCGTAGCCACCGGAGGCAGCCTCGCCGCCGCTTGCCGGTGCAGCCTTCTGGGAAACGCTATGCCTTACCTTGGCAACATCGGTCGGGGCCATACTATATCCAATAATAAAGCCCAGGATTCCTACTGTAATCATTAATATTACTACAAAACTCGTTTTCATATTCTCTCCTCAGGTCAAATAACGTAAGTATTTCATGGCCTGCTTCGCCCGAATGGCAACCATTACACACCCTATCAATTCAAAATGGTCCGCCAGGTTTTGCCTGGGCAGAATAAAACCTGGCGGTATCGGCCACTATTGAAAAGGATTCTATCCCTTTTCAATCTCCAGATAGATTTTTCCACCTTCAATTTTTTCTTCAAGAATCTCATCGCCCTGTGCTTCAACCATCTGAATGATAGTTTCCTTGGAAGACGGATTATCAAAAGTAAGTGACAGGATGTCCCCTTCTTCCATTTTCTGCAGGGACTTTTTACAGTACATCTGCGGATGGGGGCAAACATAACCACATACATCAAGAGAGTAAGTGGTGTCACCGGTTTTTTCAAATTTCATTTCAGCACCCATAATTTTTTCCTCCTAAAGATTAGTTGTGGTTCAAGATAATTATCTAGAAGTTTGCCATCTGCTTCTGCATTCTTCTTTCAGTAAACCAGTTCAAAAATGCTACTCCTACAAAAGCACCGATTACCATACCGGTGCCATAGACCCAACCGTTTGGATCCCCACCGGCCGCCCTGATGAAAAAGGCCCCGATGTTACATCCCAGAGATGGACGGGAACCGGCACCCATAAGAAGGCCGCCCGAAAATGCCCACGCTATCAATTCGGGAGATGGAACTTTAAATTTAAATTCATTATTCAGACGGGCCATAACCATGGCGCCGAAGATAATACCAAGAGACATCCACAGAGCCGGATTGCGCCAGAGTTCAGGCAGGCCGTTTACATAACCGAAAAACATATTGTCATGCATATTCCAGCCGAATTTCTCTAAAATCCAGGCGCCGACCTGGCCTTCCTGGCTGGTGATATACCAGTAACCGGGATCAAAAACCGTTCCCTTCATAGAAACGTCAGCGGTATGCCCCATCCTTATGAGCAATTCACCGAAGTTTTTGATTCCAAATTTACTCTGCATGTTGGACATGGTCAGAATATGCAGACCTGCAGTGATCCCGACCAGAATCCCCATGAGACTTGTACGTTTTGAAGCTGTGATCATGGCCCAGATGCCGGCAAACTCATCGCTAAAGGTGGTAACAGGATCTTTGCCTGCTTTTTTGAGGGCCTTTTTCTTCCTTTTCAAGAACACCTTGCGCGGGTAGAAATAATAAATGATACCCATGATGAGCAGTGCTGGAATAATTGAATTTATGAGCGCATTGCCGATGAAATAGTGAATGGCATCTGGATTGCCTCCGGAAATTAGCTTGGCAACTGTGAACTGCGGTTTATGCCACACATAACCGACCAGGTAATGGTCAAACCAGGAGGTTATCGGAAAACCGGCGGCCTTGTACTGCGCGGCCTTATCCATCCATGCCTCGGGTACCAGTTTGAGGAAAACACCGCCGACATCGACAAATATAGCCTGTCCAAGACAGAGGCCGAAGATGACCGCCAGCAGAGAAGTCATATTCCCTTCACCGACCTTATACAGGGACCCTGATGCACAGCCGCCGGCAAGAACCATGCCGACACCGAAGATACAGCCTGCTATCAGCATATGGATACCAAAGGGGGCGGGATGAAAGGTGCTCATATGGACGGATTCAAGTATTGCCTGAATTACGCTGAAAAACATCAAAGCCACTAAAATCCCGACCGCCATCCTGGGCACCCCTGCAGCAAAGAGATCCCGGGAAGCCGAAGCAAAACAAAATCTGCCGTACTGGAGCATCAAGCCGTAGGCAAATCCGAACCAGATGTACACGGCCAAATACATATAATATACGTCAACAGAAGCGTATATCAATGTAATCAGTATGAGGGCGCCTGTAATTACATACGCCCACATGGTATTTCTTTTTTCTTCCATGTCTTTTTTCCTCCCCAGAAAAAACATTGTTTAAAAAATGAAACGGTTACGCCTGCTGGAAATCAAATAATCTATTATACAGCGCTTTGAATAGCTTACAGGTTCTCCAGTTTTAATAAATGAATCCTCACTCATTTTTATAAACTCGATTTTATAATTAGTCGTATGACAAATGTCAAGTAAAAAGGTTCACGGTCCCGGTACGGGTAAATACCTATCCATTCAAAGATTTTGCAGTAATAGGCCTAAATTTCCCCATAAATGCAGCCTTGGCTGCAACCTGTCATTTGTGGTACACCGTGATAAAAGTTTGATGCTGAAAAACGTAGGAACTCTGCTGAAATGTTTTGCGGACCGGATACTGCGAAATTTTATTTTCAACGGCTTCAGGCATGGGGCGGCCAGGATCGTCAGAAATTACAACGAGGCCATCAACAGCTTTGTCCTCTTTTGTTAATGAATAATATTGGGGCAGAGGGTATTCCCAGGTAAAACGAAGAGGGGAAGTTCGGGCTCGTTCCATCTTCTCAGGGCTTATCTGTTTTTTTTCATAAAAAAGTTTTTTGTCAGTATAGATATCTAAAACAGGCACTCCTAAATCCGGGTTGACAACAGCATTTTCTCCCGCAAAACTCATCACTTCAAAACTTGCAGCAGAAAGCGTGTTTAAATACTTGCCTGATTTCTGAAGATTCTGCACCCCCAGGCTTTTCAACAAAGGGAGAAATCCAATAAAAGCCACCACAAAGGAGGTGCCCACAGCAGAAAATATAATATGTTTTTTTAACGCTTTGTTTTGAATAACACCCATGCCATAAGCTGCCATAAGGGCGAGCATGGGAAAGATCGGCACTGTATAACGAATTCTTTTCACCTGCATGCACAAAAACAGCAGAAGCAGACAGCAGACAATTATAAACCTGAAGTCCTTTTTTCTGACTGCCACGATAAATGAAAAAAGTGCAGCAGCGGTTATAAAGGGATGGACCTGGAACAAAAATGTGGAAACATAGCTCTCGCTCCAGCTTTTCAGGCCTGGTTTCTGGTACTCCACCAGAAAGTTGACCTGGTCCATAAATATATCTTTATACAATACAAATAAAATCCCGATGAAGACGAGAGACAGTAAGGCCAAGACCCCGCCCCTTCTCGTTGCCTGCACCGGATTTTTGAATAGAAAATAGGCAAAAATTACCGGAATGACAGTAAGCAGCATCCAGCTTGAATATTTTACATAAAAAACTAAGAACAGCGAAAAAGACGCCAACACAATGCGGTTTGCCCCACCCTTTTTTAAGGCATAAACACATGTTACAACCGCGAGCATGAAAAAAAACATGGTGGGCACATCCACCAGCAATAGTGGAACCTGGGTATAAAGATACGGAAAGCCGAGGAGCAGGATGCCACCCCAGAACCCTGTTTCTTCATCCCACAGGGTTTTTCCCAGTTGATAGGTCAAAACAACGGTTAAAGAGTAAAAAATCGTGTTGAGAGCCTGGATCAAAACCCTGTGTTCACCAAAAAATTTAAACACCAGCCCATACAGAAAAGGCACAAGCGGAAGGTCTGTCCAGGCAAAAATTGATTTTCCCCACTGTTCTGCAAAATAACCCAGGCCGTAAACCTTCAGGTGTTTGGCCTGGGTAAAATAACGCGCAGCATCAACAATAACTTCAGGTTCAGACCAAAAGGCTGTGGCCATAAGAAAAGATGTGACAAAAAGCACAAACGGTTTTCCTTTTTCATAAAACGAAGCCCGGCTGAGGAGCCAGGCCAAGAGAAGAACAGCGATTAAAACAACAAGAAAACGAGAGGGGCTGACAACATTAAAAACCCAATTCCAGCTGGTGAGCCTGTTATCATCAAGATGTCTGCTGAGATAAAGAACAAGGGGGGTGGCCAGGCTCAGGATAAATACAAGCAGGTGCTGATACATCTTTTGCGGGTCGCGGTTTTTCATTCAATGCCAGCTCAACACTCGGTCACGAAAGACTTTTTTATGATGGTGCCGATGCACAAACATTTTAAAATCCATTTCTTTTCCCTGTAATATTATGGTGTTGGGTGGGGGTGTGATCGTCCTGACGTTACAACTGCACCAGGCCGACATCTATCGATATTGCCCCTACATCTATTGTGTTTTTGTTGTTTTTTTACCACCTTGACAAAAAAGACCATTCGGGTTCTGTGATATGACCACATACTTACCAACTATCCGATAGCATAAAAATGGTTTGAAGTTAAGCGCTATTACTTTTTCCGGATAATGCCTGTGGAGAAAAAATTTATCGAGATCAAATTTCTTATTAGAGACATTACCTGCACGGGCTGCGCCATGGATATGGAAAACATATTACTTGATGTAAACGGCGTGGAAGCTGCGTCGCTTAACTATACGGATGGAGTGTTTACCATACAGTATGATTCCGGGGAAATTGAGGCGGAAACCATTATAAAAAAAGTGGGAAATCTTGGTTTTAATACCAAATTACTTCCGCAACAAAGTTAAAATTATCTTATTATATCAATACAATATGGACTTTTATCAAAAAAATATTTTTTCTTGACTAGTGTACCACACTGTGGTATCTAGTTCATCCTGGATTCTTTTTTTGATAACAAAAATAAAAGATAAAGGAAGACCATCTTGCCGCGACCACCAACGATGGTAGCTTTTTAATAATCAACAAAAAAGGAGGGGTTTTTTAATAGTTTATAGGTCGTGCTCAAAATAATTCATAGTAAAAAATTAATAAATTAATACGGGGGGAAACATGAAAAAAATATTATCAACTGTCGGGGTTCTGGCCCTAGTAGCGGGTGCCTACATGACACTCAACACTGTTAACAACTACTCACCAGTAGCAACTGCAGAAGCAAGCGGCAAAAGCGTCTATAACGCCACGCTGTATGTCGCCGGCATGGGCGGCCACTTTTCCGTAGCCGATGTCACCATTGACCCAAATAACGCAGCAGCACCTATCACTGTACATAGCACTGAAATGCTGGATATCGGTGGCAACACCCATCCGACCCATGATGCCAGAATTGATGAAAACGACAGAAACATCATGTTCTGGTCAACCTATAAGCTTGACAACTGGAAAACAAAATCCCAGCAACCATCAAAAACTGCAGGTAACCTGCATGTTGGTAAATCCGATCTCACAACCGGTGAAGTGCTTGCAGATGTTTCATTCCCGGCTCCGAAAAGAGCTTTTTGGACCGGCGCCAACTTCTGCGCTTCCGGCCAGTCTAAAACTTCTTATATCCCGGTTGGCATGTCCAACGAGGGATATATTGATGTATACGACAAGGCTACATTGAAGCTGAAACACAGAGTCTTCTTTGATGATCTGGGAATCAAGGCCGGCGAGACCACCTTTGCCCACGGTATTAATACTCCTGATTACAAAAAATTCCTCTTGACCGTTAACGAGACCCCAACCGGTTTCACCAAGTGGACCGGTAACACCAGGCTGATCATGCTTGACATGGCAGCCCTGGAACAGGGTAAAATCAAAAAACTGCAGGAAGCATTGATCACCGGTAAACCCAAAGATGCCTCCGGCGGCACCATCACCTTCAGGCAGTACTTCACCAATGACGGCAAGTACCTCCTGCAGTCTGGTGCTGACCGTGGCTACCTCATTGATGCCGCAACCCTGAAAGTGCTCGACGAGATCACTCCTCTGCCAGGTGAAAACCACGACATCATTCCAACTCCGGATGGCAAATACGCAATCATGACCCTGCGTGAAAAAGCCAAAGACTTTGAAGGCAATGACTCTGTAGACGGCACCATCCTGCTTTATGATATAGAAGCCAGGAAAACCGTTGGTAAGTCAGTATCTGTCTGCTTTTCCTGCCATAATGACGAGGGAATCGGCAAGGCTATTCTCTGTGGTTTGGACGCTAACTGGAAATAATTCTTTCCGGTCTTGCATTAGTTAGTAATTGTTGATACAAACGGGCTTCGGGTTATTTTAACCTGAGGCCCGTTTTTTATATTACTTTTCATCTTTATTGAGCTTATAAGAAGATAACAGCATGGCGCAACTTTCATTTTTTTCCGTTGCTCTCAAAAACCTGAAGCGAAAAACATTTAGAACAGGGGTGCTTGTTTTTGCAATTGCCCTGCTTGTTTCTCTGTTAATTTTTGCCATCTCGTTTACGGTCAGCGTGGCTTCGAGCCTGAAAAAATCATCGGAACGGCTTGGGGCTGACCTTGTTGTCGTGCCGGTCGGGGCCCGCGGCTTTGCGGAGGAATTTCTTCTTGAATCAAAAAACACCTCCTTCTACATGCCCATCAGCATCAATGAAAAAGTAAAAAAAATTGAAGGTATAGAGGCCATGACCCACCAAACCTACCTTTCTTCAATTTCCGGGCTGTGTTGTGACATCATGCCGACCCGGATTGTTGCCTTCAATCCGGCTACCGACTTTATCATTAACCCCTGGCTGCAGAAATCCCTCGGAAGACCGCTGCAGCTTGGCGAGGCCATTGCAGGTTTCGGCACCAGCGAAAACCTTGGGCTTGGTCTCCTGGATATTGAAGCAACAATTTTTGACAACCGGTTTAGTATTGTAGGAGTGCTCGAGGAAACCGGCACCGGCCTGGATCATGCCCTGTTCATGACAGAGGAGAACCTGAAAAATATTATTAAAAGCGGAAAATCCCCCCTGAAAGAAGGAAACATATCCATAATATTCACCAAAATTAAAAAAGGATATGACCCTGATTATGTGGGAAGGGTGCTTGAGGGAGAAATCCCTGAGGTTGATGTAATAGCCAGAAGTGACATGGGTGAAAAGTTTCTCAATACCCTGGCAGATATAAACAAGATTTTTTTGCTTACCACGTTTCTGGCCTCTGTTTTGACCACCTTTCTTGTCTGGGCAATTTTTTCAGCCATTGCCAATGAGCGCTCAAAAGAGATAGGTATTATGAGGGCCCTGGGCGCCAAAGAATCGCATATTGTCCATTTGTACCTTGTGGAAGTAACAGTGCTGGGTCTTTTAGGCAGCACCATAGGGGTTCTGGCAGGCACCTACCTGTCGGCCCTGCTGACAGGATCGTTCAGCCTGTTAAAAAATATATCCGCCGGCCTGAGTGGTGGCCAACAAGCCACTATTGCTCTTATCGGCCTGCTGGTCGGGACAACCATCTGTATTACGGGCGCCATGATGCCCATTAACCGAATAAAAAAAATGGAACCATTGCTGGTTATAAAAGAGGAATAACTTGTCCTTTCTGCACATAGAAAATCTGACCAAAACCTATACGGTTCACGATACATCCTTTGTTGGAGTTGATAATATATCCCTAACCATCAACAAGGGAGAATTTTTGTCTATTGTCGGCCATTCCGGGTCTGGAAAAACCACCCTGATCTCTATTATCGGCGGCATCCTGAAACCAACTACAGGAAGGGTGCTCCTCGAAGGCACCGATATCTGCACCCTCGACGACAACAGGCTGTCTGAGTACCGGGTTAACAGAATCGGCTTTATGTTCCAGTTTGCAAGTCTATTGCCCATTCTTACTGCCAAGGAAAATGTCCTGCTTCCCGGAATTTTCAACCCTGGTAAAAATATGCCGGATGAAAAGGCCGCCGTGGACCTTCTTGAGATGGTTGGCATTGGAGAGAAAGCAGACTCGTACCCCTCTCAACTTTCAGGTGGCCAGCAGAGGCGGGTTGCCATCGCCAGGGCTCTCTTAAACAAACCAGACATAATCCTTGCGGATGAGCCAACTGGTGACCTGGATGAGGAAACCGAGGCGGAAATCATGAACCTGTTTGAAAAAATAAACCAAAAGCATGGTGTGACCATCATCCTCATCACCCACAACCTTAATTTGGCCGGAAAAGCTCAAAAAAAACTCAGGATGAGCAAGGGCCGGCTTGTTGATATTTAATCTGCCGGTCTTGCTTTATAAGACAAAAAAAGCCGCCCAGAACTGTTACCTCGTCTGAACGGCTTTTTACTTATATTATTAAGTGATATAGTGTTTTTTATATCTTACTTTTTAGCTATCTTGTTTTTTCACTTGAACTGCCTGTGGGCCTCTTTGGGTCTGCTCAATCTCAAAATCTACCTTTTCTCCCTCCTGCAGAGAACGAAAACCACCGGTATCCTCAATGCCAGAGTAATGTACAAAGATATCTCCATCGTTTTCTGTTTCAACAAAACCATATCCTTTTTTGTCATTAAACCACTTCACTCGGCCTTCCATAGTACTATTAACTCCTTTTCGTTGTTATGGTTTTAGCCAAAGGGTGTTCCGGTGGAAAAAGTGCCAATTTTTTTCTTGGCGTAATTTTGCTGCAACTACCAACAAAACACCGACCTAAAAATACATACCCCAACAATGAATGGACATTCATTATAAACTATATTTTTTCCTCCTATGCCATAAAAAAAATTTATTTTTTTAGATGAAAAAAATTCTTTCCAGGGCCCTATCATGAAAAAATGGCCGGAATTGTACAATTTTGGTGTTTTCGCGGCTTGGGTGCACCCTGTTGCTCAGCAACACAACAACAACTTCTTTTTCCGGGTCTATCCATAAAGATGTTCCACTGAACCCCAGGTGCCCTATCGTTTTTTTAGAAAAATATTTTCCACTGCTGGAGCCACTCTTTGCGGTTGTGTCAAACCCTAAAGTTCTGCAGCTGCCGGGTGTTTTTTGCTGCCTAACCAAAAAATTCACTAAATCCCTGCTTTCAATATTGGGATGGGTTGCGACCCCTTTCCACATATCAAGGACAAAACCTGCATAGGTTGTTACGCTCTCTATATCGCCGAACAGTCCACTATGACCGGCCACACCTCCCATTGCATAGCTGTTATCGTCATGAACCTCGCCACAGAGTATTTTTTTTCTCCAGGGGCAATTTTCTGTGGCAGCAAATTCTTTATTTTTGTGACTGTAGCTGCTGTCAAACAAGGGATTAAAAAAGATATTCTTTTCAAGATTGAGAGGTTGTAGAACCATTTCTTTAACAAATTGATCCAGGGGATATCCTGATTTTTTTTCAATAATTCTCCCAAGCAGCATAAATCCCAAATCACTATATATGACCCTGTTTTCTGGTGTATACTCAAGCTCTTCTCTCAATAATAACGTCTCAACAACCGCCCCCCTCTCGTTAACTGGTATATCTTTTAAAATTTGAAAATACTCTCTATGTGCCGGTAACCCGGAACAGTGACCCAGAAGCTGCTTAATAGTTATTTTTTTCTTTTCATCTTTAATTTTTTTTTCAAGAAGGGATGACAGTGTTTCATCAACATCAATTTTTCTCATTTTAATAAGGCAAAGGATTGCCATTGTGGTGGCAAGGGGTTTGGTCAACGAAGCAAGGTCAAAACAGGTGTTTTTTTTTAATTTTCTTTTTTCAGGATAGAGAGATGCATTTCCAAAAAAGGTAATTATTTTTCTTTTTTCTTTTCCAATACCAATGGAAATACCTGCTGCAGCACAGGGAAAAACTTCTTCATAAACTCCCTTTTGAAGAAGTTTTTTTATGTCCCTTTGGACAGTTCTTTCTGAGTTTTTTTTACTCTTCATTTTTTACTATTTTAAAAATAATGTAAATATATGTAATTATACATAAAAAATACTTATTTTAAACTTTAAAAAACATTGTATTTTCCTTACATT
>JAUXHH010000076.1 GCA_030621655.1 Desulfobacterales bacterium | reverse complement strand
TCCCTGTCAGTCAGGGTCTGGGCAGGCGCCACGGTTACTGAGTCGCCGGTATGAACCCCCATGGCATCCATGTTTTCAATGGAGCAGACTATCACCACGTTGTCATTCTTATCCCGCATAACCTCAAGTTCGTACTCCTTCCAACCGAGCAGGCTGCGCTCAAGCATGACCTCATCATTCAGGCTGAGATCAATGCCTGCAGTTGAAAGCGCTTCAAGCTCCTGCATGTTATAGGCAACCCCACCGCCAGTGCCACCCAAGGTGAAACTCGGCCGAACAATAATGGGAAAACCTATAATATCTACCGCAGCCAAGGCATCCTCAACCGTATGAACGATGACGCTTTCCGGTACCTTCAAACCAATTTTTTTCATGGCTGCCCGGAATTCCTCACGCCCCTCAGCCTTGCGAATAACCCCGATGTCAGCTGCCAGCAGCTCAACTCCATATTTTTCCAGCACCCCCATTTCTGCCACTTTGATGGCAGTATTTAATCCTGTCTGCCCACCCAACGTCGGCAACAGGGCATCGGGTCGTTCTTTTTCTATAACTTTGGCGACCATTTCCGGGGTAATAGGTTCTATGTAGGTCTTATCGGCCAATTCAGGATCGGTCATGATGGTGGCAGGATTGGAATTGATCAGGATCACCTCATATCCTTCCTCTCTCAAAGCCGTTACCGCCTGTGTGCCTGAATAGTCGAACTCGCATGCCTGGCTAATAATTATGGGGCCAGAGCCGATAATAAGAATCTTCTTAATGTCTGTACGTTTTGGCATTGTTTTGCTAACTGATATAATTTTATATGATTATAAAGCAACCATTTATATTGTCTGCTTCCAGTGCACTCTGCCTGGCAACAAATTTCTACTTCATCATCTCAACAAACCGGTCAAACAGGTAGAGAGAATCATGCGGTCCCGGGGCATTCTCAGGATGGTACTGCACTGAAAAGGCAGGGAACTTTTTATGCTTCATGCCCTCTAAGCTGCCATCATTAAGATTGACATGGGTCAGTTCCACTTCTTCCGGATTAAGGCTATCCAGATCTACACAGAAACCATGATTCTGCGCGGTTATTTCTATGTGACCTGTCTCCAGGTCCTTAACAGGCTGATTGGAGCCACGATGACCGAACTTAAGCTTATATGTCGTGCCGCCGTAGGCAAGGCCCAGAATCTGGTGTCCAAGGCAGATGCCGAAAATCGGTTTTTTGCCGAGAAGCTCCCGGACCGTCTCCACAACTCCTGCAACCCCAGCAGGATCTCCAGGACCATTTGCCAGGAAAATGCCGTCCGGCTCTAAACCCAGAATTGCATCCGGTCCAGTCCCTGCAGGAACTACCTGAAGACTGCAGCCTTTGTCCGCCAGAATTCTCAACTGGTTGTATTTAAGCCCATAATCAATGACAACAACCTTATATTTGCCGCCGGCAGCAGTAGCAAACCCTTTACCATCACTGGGGCCTGTCTCCGACCAGCCATATGGCTGGTCACAGGTGACTTCACACACCATGTCTTTGCCTACCAGACCTTCTGAATCCTGCGCCATTTTGACCAGTTGCACAGGATCAAGAGTTTTAGTGGATACAACACCTTTCATGGCCCCGGCCTGACGGATATGTTTGGTTAAAGCCCGGGTGTCTATGCCTTCAACCCCCAGAATGCCATACTGTTGCAGAAAAGCTGCAAGTGTGGTTGTCGAACGAAAATTGCTGGGTATTGCATTATATTCCTTTACCAGGAAGGCTTCCGGCTGAATACGCTTGGATTCCATGTCCTCCGGATTTATGCCGTAATTGCCTATCAGGGGATAGGTCATCATGACAATCTGTCCTTTATAGGAAGGGTCTGTCAGTACCTCCTGATATCCGGTCATTCCTGTATTAAAAACAATTTCACCGAATGCCTCACCTGGACCGGTGAAAGACTCGCCTTCAAATATTGTTCCATCCTCTAGAGCAACAAGCGCTTTCATACTCTTTCCTTCTTATGCCTGTTTTATGGTTTAAGATATTTTTTTATAGTTACGATGTCCACACAATGCAAACACCAAATTCGTCATTGGTTGAGAACCTCTTTTACCAATTCTGCCTGCTTTCGGGCTGATCCTTGCTGTGTAGCAGCAATTTCCAAAGCCCGCAGGCCTGCAGTATCATACTCTTTCGGGTGGTCCATAAAATAAAGAATAGACTCAGTCAAGGCCTCAGGCCCTTTAACCGGGAAACCTCCACCAACTGATTCAAGAAGCTCCGCAGCATCGGAAAAATCATTCATACTCGGCCCATAGAATACCGGTTTGCCCAATATCGCTGCTTCCATAATGTTATGACCGCCACGTTCAACCAGGCTGCCCCCACAGAACACATACGAAGCAATCGAGTAGATGCCGGCAAGATCTCCCATGGAGTCAACAAGGATAGTGTCAGTCTTACGCTCAGAACTTTTCACATCGCTCAAGCGCTCAAAGGGGACCTGCTTCTGTTTGAACATTGCCTCTACTTCCGGCAAGCGCTGTAAATGTCTTGGAGCCACGACCCAGACCAGATCCTGCATTCCTGTCGCCTTCTTCAAATCCTGAAAAACCCTGAGCAGCATCTCTTCTTCCCCGGTATGGGTGCTGCCGGCAACCAAGAGAGACTGGCCCGGATGCAAATTCAACCAACTGCGATATTGTTCCTCGCTTTTAGATGCCAGGCTTTCCATATCCTGGTCATACTTAGCATTGCCAAGCACCCTTACTTTTCCCGGTTCAGCCCCCAGGCTTATAAAGCGTTTTGCATCTGATGGCCGGATCACAGAAATCATTGAAAAACAGGCTAATATTTTTGTCATCGGTCCTTTTGCCAACTGATAGCGCTGAAATGAACGCTCGCCTAATCTGCCATTCAAAATAACAAGTTTACTGCCTGACTTTTTAGCCTGCAACAGGAAAGCAGGCCATAGCTCAGTTTCCAGGCAAATATACACTGTAGGCCGAATCCTGCGAATTGCTCTGTCAACTATTCCAACAAGATCAAGGGGAGCGTAGATACAACGAACCTTATTACCTGCCTGTTTCCTGGCAATTTCCATGCCCTGCTCTGTCATGGTTGAAAGGACAAACTCAGCCTCCGGTAAAATTACAGCAAGTTCCTTTATCAATAATCCGGCCAGCAGAACCTCACCAACCGAAGCGCCATGCAGCCATATCCTCAAAGCCCGGTCATGATTTTTCCATTCAGTTCCAACAAAACCCAACCTCTGGACCAGTCCTTCACGATACCGACCGGTACAAATACTATAAAGGAGCAGAATAGGGGCTCCTATAATAAACGTCAACCAGCCTAAAAGTTGATAAAGTCCGTAAAGCAAAGGTATATACTACCTGATTAAAAATTGAATTTTATGGGCTATAGAAAAATCGTGTCATTTAACTCTTAATCCCTCTTTTCGTCAATATAATTATAGGATCGAAAGCTGACTTTTGCCTTGACAATAGACATATGGCCTTGTAATCAAGGTGAACCTTTTATCAAAGATTTTCACCAAACAATATTTGCTTAACTTGATGATAATTTTTTTGCCGGCAAACCGAGCAAATTCGTTAGGTTTTGTTGCCGGCTTGGCAAGGAGAGATATTATGAAACGTTACCTGTTGATATTTATTATTTTTTTAATTGCACTCTGCAACAGCACAAAAGGGGAAATCATGGCTGCTGAAACAAAACTTGACGATGGATTGTATGCAAAATTTATTACCTCAAAGGGTGATATAACCATTAAGCTTGAATTTGAAAAAACACCTCTGACCGTTACGAATTTCGCGGGTCTTGCCGAGGGCACCAAAGACTTCAAGGATTCCAAGGGCAGGACCAGTGGCCGCTATTATGACGGCCTTAAATTTCACCGGGTAATTGATAACTTTATGATCCAGGGCGGCTGTCCTCTTGGATCAGGCACAGGCGGCCCGGGCTACAAATTTCAAGATGAATTCGACCCCAGTTTGAAACATGACCGTCCGGGCATTCTCTCCATGGCAAATGCAGGCCCACGCACTAACGGCAGCCAGTTTTTTATCACTCATGTCCCTACACCCCATCTTGACAATAAGCATTCTGTCTTCGGCCATGTAGTCTCAGGTCAGGACGTTGTGAATGCAATCAAAAAGGGTGACACCATAACAACAGTTGAAATTATCAGAATTGGAGACAAGGCAAAATCTTTTAAAGCTGACCAGGAAGCATTTGATAAACTGCTTAGCGGAATTGATAAGAGAAAAGCAGAGAAATCTCAAAAACAAAATGAAGAAGATATGGCCATGATCAAAAAGAAATGGCCTAATCTTCAAAAAACAGATTCCGGCCTGATGTATCAGGTTGAAAAAACTGGAAGCGGAGAGGCAAAGCCAAATTCCGGAGACACGATAAGCGCTCATTATACCGGCATGTTCCTGGATGGCAGCAAGTTTGATAGCTCTGTTGACAGGGGGGATCCAATACGCTTCCCCGTTGGAACAGGCAGGGTGATCAAGGGTTGGGATGAAGCCCTGCTCGATATGAAAAAAGGGGAAAAGAGAATCCTCGTCATCCCGCCGCAATTGGCGTACGGATCAGGAGGCCGAGGGCCCATCCCCCCAAATTCAACCCTGGTTTTTGAGGTTGAACTGCTGGACTTCTAGAATGTAGAATTAAAAATTCAAAATTATAAATTCTACATTTTACATTCTTAATTCAGAATTTAACTGAATGCCGAAGGCTTTCAGTTAGTATTTCAGCCCCACCCTTTGCCGGACCAGGTCAAGGGTTGGGGCTGCTTTATCCCGCGCCTTCTGAGCCCCTTGGGCCAGTATCTTTTTCAGAGAGTATTTATCCTGCAGAAGTCCGGCCCGCTTCTCACGGGCTTCTTTAAAGTAATCCCCAATGAGATCTACAAGTTCCAGCTTGATATAACCGTACGCAGCACCCCCATCCACATAGAGTTTCCTGATTTCTGCCAGCCGGTCAGCCGTGGCAAAGAGCTTAAAAATATTGTAAAGGTTGCATGCATCAGGATCCTTTGGTTCCTCAACCGGCGTTGAGTCTGTCTGAATTGCCATTACCTGTTTCTTGAGTTGTTTTCCTTCTAAAAAGATGGGGATGGTATTACCGTATGATTTTGACATCTTCTGGCCGTCAAGACCCGGCACTGTGGCTACACTTTCTGCTATAGCCGGCTCAGGAATAACAAAGGTTTCACCAAAAATATGGTTGAACCGAATGCCGATATCCCGCGCTACCTCCAGATGCTGTTTCTGATCCTTGCCAACCGGTACAATTTCTGCCTGGTAAAGCAAAATATCTGCCGCCATCAAAACCGGATAGGAAAACAGGCCATGGCTTGGGGCTATGCCCTTGGCGACCTTATCCTTGTAAGAATGGCAACGCTCAAGAAGCCCCATGGATGTAAGAGTTGACAGTATCCAGGTCAATTCAGTCACCTCCGGCACATCACCCTGTACCCAGAAGATGCACCTCTCCGGATCGAGTCCCAAAGCAATGAAATCAGCTGCAGCCTCAAGGGTGCCCATGGTAAGTTTTTCCCGGTCATGCACTGATGTCAATGCGTGCAGATTAACAACAAAAGCGTAGAGTTCACCCTTTTCCATGTTGCGGATCATGGGCAGCATCATGCCGAAATAGTTTCCAATATGCAGTTGGCCTGAGGGCTGGATACCTGACAATATTTTCATTTGGTTGTCCTTAGATGTATATGAGTATCGTGTTTAATTTATTAGTGATTTGCTACATTTGATATAATCACATCCCAAAATGCAACCAGACAAGACTATTCAATATATCAATTCCCCCACTTGCCTGCTCATGCATGGATATTGAACTGAAAATAGTCTATAGCTCTTATTTTTTGTATTTGCAAAAGAGTTCTCTCTCAAAAAACAAAAAAAGGAGGATGCGCTTCCGCATCCTCCTTGAAGTTATGATTTTATATTTCTTATAAAAGACTGTCGAAGCCTATTTTACCTCTTCAAAATCAGCATCAACAACATCCTCGTCCGTTTTGTCTTCACCAGTCGGACCGCCTGCTTCAGGGCCGTCACCACCTGACTGCGGGCCCGCCTGATCTTGAGTGGCCTGGGAATACATTATCTCGGCCAGCTTATGTGAAGCCTGGGTCAATGACTCGATTCCCTTTTTCAGATCATCGACATTGTCGCCTTTCTCAATGATCTTCTTCAGGGAGTCTATCTCCTCTTCAACCTTGGACTTGGTTTCAGCATCCACCTTGTCACCGAGATCCTTCAAACTTTTCTCGGTTGCGTACACCAAAGAGTCAGCCTGGTTTACAGCCTCAACCAGTTCTTTCCGTTTTTTATCCTCATCGGCATGCAGTTCTGCATCCTGCTGCATT
The DNA here is from genome assembly GCA_030621655.1 of Desulfobacterales bacterium. GTDB lineage: Bacteria > Desulfobacterota > Desulfobulbia > Desulfobulbales > BM004 > BM004. The sequence continues at coordinate 1,138 of JAUXHH010000076.1, read as the reverse complement.
TTCTTGATTTCATCTTCGGACAGTCCGCTGGAAGCCGTAATCTTGATTGATTGTTCCTTGCCGGTTCCCATATCCTTTGCCGATACGTGCAGGATACCATTGGCATCCAAATCAAAAGTTACCTCGATCTGCGGTAAACCACGCGGTGCCGGAGGTATATTGGTCAACTCAAAACGTCCTATAGTCTTGTTATTTGACGCCATCTCCCTTTCGCCCTGCAGCACATGAATGGATACTGCCGGCTGGTTGTCAGCCGCCGTCGAAAAAATCTGGCTCTTTTTAGTAGGTACCGTAGTATTTTTTTCAATGAGCTTGGTGAATACACCGCCCAGGGTTTCGATACCCAAAGAGAGAGGAGTAACATCAAGGAGAAGAACATCTTTCACGTCTCCCCGAAGCACACCGCCCTGGATCGCAGCACCTATAGCAACCACCTCATCGGGATTCACTCCCTTATGGGGCTCCTTGCCGAAGAGTTCCTTAACCCTCTCCTGGACTTTAGGCATTCTTGTCATGCCACCCACCAGGATAACCTCATCGATATCCGAAATGGAAAGGCCGGCATCTTTCAATGCTGTCTTGCAGGGACCAACAGTACGTTCAATCAAATCCTCAACCAGACTTTCAAGTTTTGCTCTGGTAAGCTTTATATTAAGATGTTTGGGACCTGAGGAGTCCGCTGTAATAAACGGCAGGTTTATTGTGGTTTCCATGGTGGTGGAAAGCTCCATCTTAGCCTTTTCGCCTTCTTCCTTAAGGCGCTGCAGGGCCATCTTGTCCTGACGCAAATCAATTCCCTGGTCACGCTTGAACTCATCTGCGAGCCAGTTGACGATTCGCATATCGAAATCTTCGCCACCGAGGAATGTATCTCCATGGGTTGATTTTACTTCGAATACGCCATCCCCTATTTCCAGGATAGAAATATCAAACGTTCCGCCACCAAGGTCAAAAACAGCAATTTTCTCTTCACCTTTCTTGTCCAGGCCATAGGCCAGTGAGGCTGCGGTCGGCTCGTTTATGATGCGCTGCACATTTAAACCGGCAATACGTCCTGCATCTTTGGTCGCCTGGCGCTGACTGTCGTTAAAATATGCAGGTACTGTCACAACCGCATCAGTAACCGTTTCGCCAAGGT
>JAUXHH010000230.1 GCA_030621655.1 Desulfobacterales bacterium | reverse complement strand
TGGAGAAACTGACTATATCCATCGTTGGAATTATAAATTATGAATTATGAATTCAAAATTAACAAATCATTGTCTGATGGCCAGCTGCTCACCACCAAACAGACGTTCATTACCTTTCACCACCACCTGCTGCCCTGCCTCAAGACCCTCGCCGGTGACCCCGACCGAAAGCCCGCTATACCCCTGTACTGTCACCGGCACCATTTTGGCTTTGGACTCTTCCACAACAAAAACTACATTCTTGCCAAACTTGACCACCAGCGCATCTCTTGGCATCATCAAGCTCTCCTGACGGCCGGCGGTCGGCAGCAGGGCACGGGCCTCCATGCCTTCAACCAGGCCATTGGAATTTTTTAAACGAATTTTCACACTGAAAGTCCTGGTGGCAACATCACCTTTGGGCACAAAAGAGACAAATTTCCCGATCAGCTTGAGATTACCGGCAGTAATTTCAATCTCCCGACCGGACTGCAGGTATTGCAGCATCTCAGACGGCACATCAACAATTACATCAATTTCGCTGTCATCAGCAATGACTGCAACAATGCCCCCGATTTTAACCCATTCTCCCTTTTCAACACTCTTTTCCATAACAATGCCGTTGAACGGTGCCTTAATATTCTTTTTTTCCTTTTCCAAAAGCAGCCGGTCCAAAGAGGCCTTCAGGGTAAGAGCCCGGTTTCTTAATCTTTTGCTTTTGAAGAAATATTCATCATAGGCGGATTCTGAGACCGACCCCTCTGTTAAAAGCGGCACCCTTCTTTGCAGTTCTTTTTCTGCCTGCTCCAGTTCAACCAGTACCTGCTCATGGTCTGCCCGGGTACCGCTTATTACCGTATCCAGAATGTCAGAATTCAAACTGACCAAAGGACTGTTGCTTTTCACATGGTGCCCTTCCTCAATTTTTACATCTTCAACAACTCCTTCTACTTCGGAGGCAACCCTTGATTTCCGGACATAATTAACAGAACCGACATACGAAAACATCGGCTCGGCTTCGCCTTTTTTTACTTCTGCAACCTCAACCAGTGAGGGCGGCGTGGCCGATTTTTCTTTTTCAGCTGCCAGGCATGTACCGGTTAACAGCAAAACCATCATCAGGAAAAACAGGAAGAGTCTGGAAATGATTCTCATAGCAGTGGGGCTCCAAAAACGGTTGGCCTTTTATAGTAATTCTATCCTTGCAAAATTATTAGGCTTGATGGCAAAATACGTAAAAATACCAGCGTTTTTGCTTTTAAACCAATACCCGTAGCAAGTCAAAGAAAATGAACAGGCTTGCCCTTTTCAGGCCTAAGCAAATTTGGCGGGAAAAAAGTTATTTTTTTTCGCGTTCTGTTTCTTCTTGGGACGTGTTTTGCCATGGGAGACACGAAAAACTTTACTTTTCTTCGTCGTTATATCTCCCCTGCCCATGGTATCATGGGCCTCCTCGGCTTCTCTTGTTTTGTCAATAAATCCCTGGCTGAATTATTAACTGTCAGACTCCATACTCAATCCTCTTGAAAAAATCCTGCTGCCTCAAGCATGAGCCAACTTTCCGGATGTTGTTCTCTGTCTTTTTCGCCGGCCTGACGCAAAATATTAAAGTGTTCAAGAAACCTGTTGGCAAGAACTTTACCAAGCTGCACCCCTTCCTGATCAAAAGAATTGATATTCCAGATAAAGCCCTGGAAGACAATCTTCGCTTCATAGAGTGCCAGCAGGCCTCCCATAGTGTAAGGCGTCAGCTTGTCAGACAGCAGCACTGAACTTGGCCTGTTGCCGCTAAAAAAACGATTGGGATTATCATCCTTCCTGCCTGTTGCAAGTGCAAGCGACTGGGCCAGTAGATTGGCAACCAGCTTTTCCTGTGAAGTTGTTCCTTTGAGCAGCAGGTCCTCCCCATACTGACTTTGCCTGAACCCGATGAATTCTGCCGGGACAACGGTTGTGCCCTGGTGGAGAAGCTGATAGAAGGCATGCTGGCCATTGGTTCCGGGCTCGCCCCATATTATGGGCCCTGTGACACCGGATACCTTCTCGCCGTTTCTGGTCACGGACTTGCCGTTGCTTTCCATATCGCACTGCTGGAGATGGGCAGGGAAACGGAGCAGGGCCTGGCTGTATGGCAGGACGGCAACCGTCCCATGTCCAAGAAAATTATGGTTCCATATTCCCAGCAATGCCAGGAGCAAAGCTGGATTCTTTTTAATATCTTTCTCTTCGGCAGCCTTGTCCATGTCATTGGCGCCCCGCAAAATCTCTATTAAGGCATCATAGCCGAGCCCAAAACCAAGCATCACGGCCCCTACCATGGACGTGGCACTGTAGCGCCCCCCGATATAATCATACATATAAAAGGAGCGCAGATATTTCTCAGGATTGTCCATGGGGCTGGATTGACCGGTAATGGCAACAAAGAACTTTTTGGGGTTCAGGCCTGCCTCTACATAAGCACCCCGGACAATCTCCTCGTTGGTAAGAGTCTCCAGCGTTGAGCCGCTTTTTGACACTACCCCAACCAGGGTTCTGGAAAGATCAAGTTTTTTTAAGACTGCTGCTGCATCGTCAGGGTCTACATTGGATATGAAATGGACCCTTCTGCTTTTAAGCAAATATGCGGAAAGGGCATGATAAACGGCACGCGGCCCCAGATCAGAACCGCCGATGCCGATATTGACATAGTCTGTGTAGGATTCTCCCTGTTCATTGACCAGTTCGCCCTTGTCCAGCTCTGCCAGGAACGCCTTGAGCTTTTCCAGTTGTTCCTTTGCCTGTCCGGCGGCCTCAACATGGCACGGGGTTTCATTGAAGATATCCCGGCAGGCCGTATGAAGAACCTGCCGTTCTTCGCTCTCATGACCGTCAATTCTGTTCATTACAGCTCCACTCTTCATCCCATGGAACTGGTCTAAAGCACCACTCTGGTCAGCCAGCTGCTGCAGTCCATTTAACCCAGCACCATCCAGCCGCTGGGTGGCAAAAAGCAGGTCAAATCCTGCTGCACTGGCTTTATAAGCCTTTATTCTTTCAGGGGATATGGCCCCGGAAGCTGTGAGATCAAAAGGATTCCGGGCCAACTTCATAAGCTTCCCATACACCGGAAGCTCATCAAGATTTGTTGTATTCCATACCATAACTCTCCTCCCGGCTTTCAGCCTTTTATAGGAAATTATTTCCAGGTTTCAGTTGCCGACCGGCAAATGTCCTTCATTTTCCTGATTTCTTTTGCGTAGTCCTGCTGCCCGAATACCGCCGATCCGGCGACAAATATATTAGCCCCTGCTCCTGCCACATCTTTAATGGTTGCCGGGCTGACTCCACCGTCAACTTCAATC
>JAUXHH010000133.1 GCA_030621655.1 Desulfobacterales bacterium | reverse complement strand
GCTGAACCCGTTGAGCCCGTTGCCGAGACCAAGGCTATCAAGAAGCGAATCAAGGTCTTTGAGACGATTAGCGTTGGTGACCTGGCCCATCGCATGTCAGTGAAGGCGAATCAGGTGATTGCCAAGCTTATGGCTCTTGGTGTAATGGCAACTGTTAATCAGGTCCTGGATATTGATACTGCAACACTTATCGCAGCAGATTTTGGCTATGAAGTTGAACAGGGTGTAACCGAGGAATCCATTGTATTGCAACTTGAGGAGCAGGAAGTTGGCGGCGAGTTGCTGTCAAGACCGCCGGTAGTCACAGTCATGGGGCACGTCGACCATGGCAAGACCTCTATTCTTGATGCCATCCGTAAGACAGATGTTGCCTTAGGAGAGGCCGGTGGCATTACCCAGCATATCGGTGCGTATTATGTCCGCTCCAGTGAGGGAGACGTTGTTTTCCTGGATACGCCGGGACATGCTGCATTTACTGAAATGCGTTCCCGCGGCGCCAAGGTTACTGATGTGGTGGTCCTGGTTGTCGCAGCTGATGACGGGGTCATGGATCAGACCAGGGAAGCCATTAATCATGCCCAGGCTGCCAAGGTGCCAATTGTGGTGGCGATAAATAAAATCGACAAGGCCAATGCCAACCCCGACAGGGTAAAGCGAGAGCTTGCCGAACTGGGCCTTGTGTCTGAGGAGTGGGGCGGTGATGTAATTTATTGCGAAACTTCGGCTAAAAAGGGCACTGGTATTGAGAACTTGTTAAATAATATTCTGCTGCAGGCAGAAATTCTCGAGTTAAAGGCAGACCCTAACCGCAAAGCGAGGGGCCGGGTCATCGAGGCACAACTTCACAAGGGCAGAGGTGCTGTTGCTACAGTTCTTGTCCAGGAAGGAACACTGAGGTTGGGAGAACCAATCGTTATTGGTCAGCATTCCGGTAAAGTTCGTACCCTGATTAATGACAAGGGAGAATACGTCAAGGAAGCAGGGCCGGCGACACCGATAGAGATACAGGGCCTTTCCGGCGTTCCCCAGGCCGGCGATGAGTTTAACGTCGTCAAGGACGACAAAATGGCCAAGAGCGTCAGCGCGTCCAGGCAACTGAAGGTCAGGGAATCTGAATTGGGTTCTGCAACGAAGATTTCATTGGACAAGCTTTTTGAACAGATGGAACTTGGGGATGTCAAGGAACTCAGGGTTATTTTACGGTCCGATGTACAGGGAACCCTGGAAGCCTTTGGCAAGGCAATAGAGGAATTGAGTACTGATATGATCAAGGTCAAGGTGCTGCATGAAGGAACAGGTACAATTACAGAGTCTGATGTTCTCCTTGCTTCCGCCTCTGAAGCCATAATCATAGGTTTTAATGTCAGGCCGCCGGTAAAAGCAAAAGAGCTGGCCAGCAAAGAGCATGTTGACATCAGGTTCTATGACGTCATCTATCATGCCCTTGATGATATAAAGAAAGCCATGGTCGGCTTGCTGGATCCTGAATTTAAAGAAGCGGTTATCGGCAGTGCCGAAGTGCGGGAAACCTTTTCGGTTCCAAAGATTGGAACAATTGCCGGCTGTTATGTCATTGATGGGAAAATAGCCCGTAATGCCAAGGTGAGAGTCCTGAGGGACGGTGTTGTTATTTATACCGGGCAAATAGGCTCATTGAGGCGATTCAAGGACGATGCCAAGGAAGTGGCAAGCGGCTATGAATGCGGTATCGGCATAGAAAATTTCAATGATATTAAAGTCGGAGACGTAATCGAAGCCTTTATTATGGAAGAGGTTGCAGCCAGCCTGTAAGATCATATAGTTGCACAGGCAAGGAAATGGCAAATTGATGATGGCTATCCACCCTAAGAAAAGTTTATATCCGTTCGATAGAGAAGCTGCAGGCAATAAGCGGCCGAAGCGGGTCGCGGATATGATAAAGAACGAGATCGCTCTTCTTCTGCTCCGCAAGGTCAACGACCCTCGGTTGACCAATGTAAGCATAGTTACCGTGGAAGTGACCAGGGATCTGCGAAAGGCGATTGTCTATTATAGTGTCCTGGGAGATGAACAGCAGATTAAGAATGTTGCTGAGGGACTGGCCCGCGCTAAAGGGTTCATTCGCAGCCATCTTGCTCGGGAACTGGGTATGCGAGCTACCCCGGGCCTGGTTTTTAAGTTGGATCTTTCCATGGCTCATCAGCAGGAAATGGAAATGTTGCTGAAGGAGATAAAGACTGATGTTGAATCCTCCGAAACAGGTTCCTGATCAGATTACTGAAGCACTGCGTCAGGCAAAGAATATACTTATTGCCAGCCATGTGTTTCCGGATGCTGATGCCATTGGTTCGCAGCTGGCCCTGGGAAATATCCTTGAGTCCCTGGGGAAAAATGTATTTTATTATTGTGAGGAATTTGTATCGAGTATGTATGAGTTCATGCCCGGCTCAGAACAACTCGATAATAATCTTCAAAATATATCGCAGTTTGATGCTGCAGTCGCAGTTGATTGCGGAGACCGTTTTCGGCTTGGTCATGAAGTGGATGCACTTTTGCAGATACACCCATTCATCGTTATTGATCACCATGCCGGACACAGAGACTTCGGGGATATTAGTTGGGTTGAAGCGGACCGGTCATCGACCGCAGAGATGGTTTTTGATCTGGCCCGGGCCCTCAATGCTGAGATTTCATACAATGCAGCCTATAACCTCTATGCTGCTATAGTATCTGACAGCGGTTCTTTTAAATATGACTCAACATCAGCGTATACATTCCATGTTGCCGCCCAACTATTGAATCGTGGAGTGGTGCCCTCTGAAGTTGCCGGTAAACTCTTTGACAACTATTCGGAAAACCGTTTGAAGCTGCTGGAAAAGGTCCTCGGTTCCCTGGAGCTTCATTCTGAAGGGCAGATAGCTGTAATTGCCGCTACAAATCAAATGTTCGAGGCAAGTGGAGCAAAAAGAGAGGATACTGAAGAATTTATCAACTTGCCCCGAGCGTTACGTTCGGTTAAAGTGGCCGCCTTTTTGAAGGAAACCCCGGATGGCTCTATTAAGGTCAGCCTCAGGGCCAAAGGAGAATGTGACGTTTCCCAGGTGGCTTTGAAATATGACGGCGGCGGACATAGAAATGCAGCAGGTTACAGTGTAAAAGATAAAACACTGGCTGATGTGAATGAAGAACTTCTGCAGGACCTTAGAAAGAGACTGAAGTCGAGATGGTCTGCAGCGTAAGAGTTTTATCTGAATATGATGATGACAGTTGAGGCAAAAAACAATCCAGATATGCAGAAAAGGAGTAAATTTTCTGTATCCGGGCAGAGTTCGGCGTCATCCCGGGAAGGGGTTTTTCCGGTTTGCAAGCCCGAGGGTGTCTCCTCATTTCGCATGGTGCAACTGGTACGGAGGAATCTGGGCATTAAAAAGGTTGGCCATACCGGCACCTTGGACCCGTTTGCCTCCGGTGTACTGGTTATTTGTGCCGGAAGGCCGGCTACAAGACTTATATCTCAGTTAATGGTGGGAGATAAGGAATACGAGGCAACCTTACAGTTAGGAATCACTACTGATACCCAGGATCCTGAAGGGGAAATTGTTGAGCGGAGGCAGGTGCCTGAAATGTCAGAGAGAGTTATTGCAGAGTGTTTGGCGCAATTTACCGGGGAGCAGATGCAAACTCCGCCCAGTTACTCTGCATTAAAGCACAAGGGAAAACCTTTATATTATTATGCGCGCAAGGGAATTAAAGTGGTGAAGGAGCCGCGTTTAATAAACATTAAAGAGTTGCACTGCCTCTCTCAGGACAGAGATACATTGGCACTGAGGGTTGTCTGTTCCAAAGGAACCTATATCAGGACCCTTGCTGCAGATATAGGTGAATTTTTAGGATGCGGTGCGCATCTGAGTAAACTGAAAAGGACACGCAACGGATTTTTTTCCATAGGCGATACTTTGCCGGGCGAAAAACTGTTTGCAGAGGAAACTGCAAGATCCTTGCTGGACAGTCACCATATATCGGTGGACTCAGTAAAGGAATTACTTGCTGGCAATACAGAAAACAATTAAGGAATAATCAGGCCGGCAGGCGGCCTCTTGGGAATGCCACTTAGAATCTTGTCCCGTAGAGAAAAAAGCCTGAATTCGCCGGTATTTTATTAAAAAAATAATAGGAGGATAGTTGTGGCACAACAAGCTGAAAAGAAAAGCGAAATTATTGAAAAATTTAAAACACATGATACAGACACCGGCTCATCGGAAGTGCAGATTGCACTGCTGAGTGACCGGATCACTTATCTGACAGAGCATTTCAAGGTGCATAAGAAGGATCATCATTCCCGCCGTGGATTACTGAAGCTTGTTGGTCAGAGAAGAAGGCTTCTGCAGCACTTGAAGCAGAAGGATATTGCCAAGTACCGCACAATAATTAAGGAACTTGGAATCCGCAAGTAGGCGGAAGCAAAGGTTCAGCAAACGCGCTCTATTTTCTGCAGCAGAAATTTCCTGTCGCTTTCCTGGTTTTGTCCGGGACGGTATGGGGATTGTCAGGCTGGAAAATGATACTCGTAGTTATAACATTTAAAGTGACGCGAGTATGATACTGGCCTGGAGCAAGAGATTGCACTGCTTGCAGTTGAAATAAACCAGAAGGAGAATACATGTATAAAAAAGTTGAGGCCGAAATCGGTGGCAGAAAACTGACCATCGAAAGCGGCAAGATGGCCAGGCAGGCGAATGGTTCGGTCCTGGTCACGTATGAAGAAACCGTGGTGCTGGTGACCGCAACAGCGGCGAAGAAGCCAAAACCAAACATGGGTTTTTTGCCCCTGACTATCGAGTATCAGGAACGGTTTTATGCGGTGGGTCGGATTCCGGGAAGTTTTTTCAGGCGTGAAATCGGCAGGCCGACTGAAAAGGAAACCCTGACCTGTAGAATTATCGACCGGCCACTGCGTCCCTTATTTGAAGACGGCTGGATGACAGAAACACAGGTGATTGCCACAGTGCTTTCCGCTGATCAGCAAAACGACCCGGATATGCTGGCCATGATCGGTGCCTCTGCTTCCCTGGGAATTTCTGATATCCCTTTTCGGGGCCCCATTGCCGGGGTGAGGGTTGGATATATTGACGGGCAATATGTGGTTAACCCAACCAAAGACCAACTGGAAGTATCGAGGATGGAGATTGTGGTTGGCGGTACCCGTGATGCAGTGGTTATGGTTGAGGGTGGTGCTGATAACCTGTCTGAAGATGAGGT
>JAUXHH010000162.1 GCA_030621655.1 Desulfobacterales bacterium | reverse complement strand
CACTGACCAGGGCCGCAGTTGCAGCAGGACTTGACGGTATTTTTATGGAAGTCCATCCCCGACCTGAAGAGGCCCTTTGTGACGGTCCCAATTCAATGCCTCTTGTCAGGGTGGAATCCCTGCTGAAAACACTTTTGAAAATCCATGCGATTGTTTCTGAAGAAAACAGCGAACAATAAACTCCATAAGGTAAATTGAAGATATGGCGCAGGACGATACGTGCAGTACCCCTCAAGGGGGCATAAACTCCGGAAGTTCTAAATATCCATCAGACTGTGAACTGACGCAGGCCTTGCTGGAAAAGGCGAGAAAGCGGCAGGAGTCTACAGCGAAGGGGTATGTCTGGAAATCCTGTCTTCCCAGGGCAAAAGGTTTGAAACTGTTTCTGCTCGATGTTGATGGGGTATTGACCGACGGCACCATCACATATACCCATGAGGGCAATGAGATCAAATCTTTTCATACCCGTGATGGCCTGGGCTTAAGATTGTTGATGGAAAGCGGAGTGGAGGTCGGTCTCATTACTGCCCGTGAATCAGAGGCGGTCAACCGCAGGGTTCAGGACCTTGGCATCAAATATGTATTCCAGAAGGCAAAAAACAAACTGGTAATTTTTGAGAATCTTCTCAAAGAACTTGACCTGAAGCCATCTGAAGTCGGTTATATGGGAGATGACTGGCTTGATCTACCCCTGTTGGTCCGCGTTGGATTTGCAGCCACGGTTGAAGATGCAGTCCCGGAGGTATTGCAGGTCGCCCATTATGTTACCAAAAGAAAAGGGGGCAGGGGGGCAGTCCGGGAGGTCTGCGACCTTATCTTAGAGGCCCAGGAAACAAAAAATGCTCTTCTTGAAAAGTATCTGCAGGCCTAGCTTTTCTTATTTTGCCAGCAAACAGTTGTATTATAAATGATGAAAGATCCGAGAAATCTTCTATGGATTGTGCCCCTGGCAGCGTTACTGACCCTGCCGCTCTGGAAACCTCTGGCTGCTGATTTTTTAAGCCCGCAACGCAAAAAAACTACCCCACCTGTTCCATCACTGACAAATTCACGGGTTCTGACCAGTACTGAAATGGATGGGGTGCATTTTGAACAAAGCAAAAACGGTACAAAGGAATGGCTTTTAACTGCCAGCCGTCTCTACAGCGCAGAAAATGACTCGGACATGCAGCTTGAAGATGTGAAGGCATTGTTTTTCGGTACTGCCGGGGAAAATGAAGAAACGCACATCAGGAGCCAAAAGGCAAGATATAATGTGGACACCAAACAGTTGACCCTGCAGGGGAAGGTAGTAGTTCAAAACCAACAGGGTTATGAGATGCAGACTGAGTCCCTGGAATATGTTGCTGTTGACAAAAAGATCAGAACCACTTCTGCAGTCCGTGTGAAAGGAAACAATATTGAAGTAAGCGGCAAAAGGTTACTCTATGATATAGCAACAGGGAACTATAGCCTCACCGGCAACGTGGTGTGCAGGATTTGGTGATTTTCCAGGAATTTTAAAAACACTACAAGAACCGTGTCATCAAGTCCACATTTCTTGCACAATAGCAACTATTTCTAGCCTCCTTGATAGTTACCAATAGTGTAGTATTTCAAATACAACCTTGATGCTCTGCTTCAAAATTTTTCAAATGTTCCCTCTTTATTATAATATTTTTCAACTTGTTTATGCTTAATACAGATGTTTCTTCTTTAAGAATATATATGACACAGTCTCTACAGGTATTTGAAACATTATGATAAGTCTCAACCCTTCTGGCAATTTCCCAACACGGAATTTTAGGTTCACCCCTCGCAGGACAATCTACATTGCCACAATTTAAAATTTCCCAGCATTTATCATGAGAATAAGAAACCATGAAAACCCTCATACAGAAATAGGATGGATAGACTCATTTTGACCTTTCTCTACATTTATATCAGCAGGCACCTTGACTATTTAGAGATGCGGCCGTTTTTTTTGGTTGGAAGGCTAGAGAAAAGCTGTAGTGATTGAACATTAAAAAGCCCTGCTGCAAGAATAGGAGGGTGGAATGGGCGTCTTTTAGGGAGTCTATTTGGGCTATGCAGCAGGGCAAGAAAAAAACAAATCGTAATAAGTCATTGCTATTCTCTCTAGAGAGTAGATTGCAAGGAGAATGCCAAGCCTGAAAAAACTTTGATAATTGATTGTTATGTATAAGAAAAAGATTCAAACGAGGGAAATTGTCTCTTAATTTAATTTCTATTTGTGTATGATATTCAATACAATTTTTAAAAAAATTGTACCTGCAATGTTCACACGAAAAGAAATAGTTGAGGGGCATTCTCTATAGTCTGGATGGAAATAGAGATTGGGAGGTGTTTATAGATGATCTAAAGCTGAAAGCAGTTACACAGATTCCAGGAGTGCCAGGCCGTTTTTTCTTAAAATCAGCTCTTCTCTTTCATCTCCAAGTTCTAATGCCTGCAGTTGTTTATAGGTTTTTTGCGGCCCTGACCAGGGTGAATCAGTACCAAACAGAAGATACTCCCTGGGATGCTTGAGGATAATCCTGCGGGCGGTCTGAGTATCAATCTGGCCCAGGGTGTAGGAAATATCCATGTAGATTTTTCTGCCGGCCAAAAGGTTCTCAACTTCAGCCCATTGCTGCCAGGCACCGAGATGGGTGGTAACCATCTTGAGTTCCGGGAAACGTGTCATGACGTTAAGGATCTGCCGGGGATCACATCGTCTGATTCTGGGAAATGCAATGTCGAAGCCTGTGTGCATCACAAGAATCAGGCCAAGTTCACTGATTTTTTCATAGGCTGGATAAAGTTTCTCATCATCAAGAAAGAATTGCTGGTAATAAGGGTGCATCTTAATGCCCTTGAACCCTTGTTCCTTGATCTGCGAGATATGTTCAACAGCCTGTGGGTCATCCGGATGAAATGAGGGAAAGGGAATGATCCGGTCTGAGCTGATCTGTTTGGACCAGCTTACTATCGCCTCAAACTGTGAGGGCCTGGTAGCAATGCAACAGATGACGCTTTTGTCGACTCCTTCCCTGTCCATGATAGCCAAAAGGGACGATATTCTGCCATCGTGATTGGCCTTGACATCACCTTCCTCTTCCAGATAGGGAATCGCCCTTGCGGCTATCTGATCGGGAAAAGCGTGGGCATGAAAATCTATTATTCCTGGCATGATTGAGCGATTCTTTTCAGGCGGATAAACCCTGTTTGATTTCTTCCTGGAGTGAGGAAATAACCGCAACGGGATCAGCTGCTTTTGATATGGGACGGCCAACCACCAGGTAATCAGCACCGTCAGTTATGGCCCCTTTGGCTGTAATGATTCTTTGCTGATCGTCCTTTGATTCTTCAATGTTGGCGCCGGGCCTGATGCCGGGGGTGACAATGAGCAGCTTGGAGCCAAGCTTGTCCCGCAAGCGTTTTGCTTCCATGCCGGAGGAAACCACCCCGTCACATCCCAGTTCCAGGGCTCGCTTGGCACGGAAATAGACAAGGTCCTCAATGCTTTTTGTCATGCCCATGGCCCGCATGTCATCTTCACCAAAGCTGGTCAGGACAGTAACGGCCAGCAGGGTAAGATCACCCTTGGCCTCAACTGCGGCCCTGATAATCGGGTCATTCCCATGGATGGTCGCAAAGGTGACCCCCCGGTTGTTGAGTTGCGCTACGGCCAGTTTGACCGTTGCAGGAATATCAAAAAACTTCAGATCAACCATGACCTTATGGCCTCTTGCACTTAGCCAGTCCACGATTTCAAACCAGCTGGCCATGAAAAGCTGCAGGCCGACCTTATAGAAATTTATGTGGGATTCGGTCTTCTTGACCAGTTCCTTGGCCTGATCAGCATTTTCAACATCCAGGGCCAGGATTATACGTTCGTTCAGAGGGATATCTTTCATGGATTGGAATCTCTATAGGGCTGGTTAGGGCTTAGTTCAAAAGTGCATAGACCTTTTGAATGATTATAGTATTAATATTGAATCGATGGTAACGAAAATAAGAGTCAAAGGCAAGTGTGATGTAATCACCAGGTTGTTTTTTGCAGTTTCAGTATCATAAGTAACAGTAACGAAAGCGAGGATGTTGACAGTGAACAAAAGCAGGTGGTACTATTTATCAGCTATGAATCGTTTAGGAATATTATATGCAACCATTATACTGCTTTCGATGGGCACTGTAATGGGCGCTGCTGCTACATCTCTTGTCAGTTCAGAGCATGAACTGCGGCAAAGTGTGATTGCCCTTGATCGTGCCCGGCACAGGGCAGTTCACGACTTGGCAGAAAAAAAACAGAATGCGGCCCTGGAAGAAAAGCAGCAGCAGGATTACAAAAAATTCATAATCTTTCTCACCGTAAAAATTGATGAATATTGCCAACAATTGCGGACTGAGGTAGGCGAGGCCGCTGTTGAAGATCTACCATGTCCTGAGGGAAACCAAGCCTTTGGGGCTGTCCAG
>JAUXHH010000196.1 GCA_030621655.1 Desulfobacterales bacterium | reverse complement strand
AGCCGAGCAGCAGAAATTTTGAATTCATAATTTAAAATTGTCAGCTGGCAGCTTTCCCCCTTTCTTGACAGATTACTGGAACGATCTTACCCTTTTATGCAGTTGCAAATCACAAATCTTAGTTAATTTCAGACATATATATAAATTGCGGAGGAAAATATGCAATTTGACAAGTTCACCATAAAATCACAGGAGGCTATCCAGGAATCCCAGACCATTGCTGAACGTCTTGGGCACCAGGAAATTAAGCCTGAACATCTTTTGTCATCCCTAATCGAACAAAAGGATGGGGTCATTATTCCGGTTCTTCAGAAGATGGAGGTTAACCTCCCTGCTCTGAAGGCTGAAGCAGAGCGCCTGCTTGAGAACCTGCCGAAGGTAAGCGGTGGAGGCTTTGGACAGGTTTACGCCTCCCAACAATTCAAAAAGACTTTAGACCAGTCCTTCACCCTGGCTTCCAATATGCAGGATGAATATGTCAGCCAGGAACATCTTTTTCTGGCTCTCCTTTCAGAAAAAGGTGCTGTCACTGATTTACTTCAAAAGTATGGTATTGGCAAAGATGCATTCCTGCAGGCCCTGGTCAGCATCCGCGGCAACCAGAGAGTCACAGATCCGAATCCTGAAGAGAAATACCAGGCATTGGAAAAGTATGCCAGAAACCTGACTGATGTTGCCAAACAGGGAAAACTTGACCCGGTAATTGGGCGTGATGATGAAATCCGCAGGATCATTCAGGTCCTTTCCCGGCGCACGAAGAATAACCCTGTTTTGATCGGTGAACCGGGTGTGGGGAAAACAGCCATTGTAGAAGGGCTGGCCCAGCGCATTATCAACGGAGATATTCCTGAAACCCTGCGCAACAAACAGGTTGTTGCCCTTGATATGGGTGCCCTTATAGCCGGTGCAAAATATCGCGGTGAATTTGAAGACCGGTTAAAAGCGGTCTTGAAAGAAGTCCAGAAACGCGAAGGTGAGATCATCCTGTTCATCGATGAGATCCATACCCTGGTTGGTGCCGGGGCAGCAGAGGGTTCCATGGATGCCTCCAACATGCTCAAGCCGGCCCTGGCCCGCGGTGAACTTCACTGTGTAGGTGCTACGACCTTAAATGAATACAAAAAATATATCGAAAAGGATGCTGCCCTTGAAAGAAGGTTCCAGCAGGTTCTTGTATTGGAGCCGACCGTTGAGGATACCATAGCGATCCTGCGTGGTCTCAAGGAAAAATATGAAGTGCATCATGGAATACGCATCACTGATTCGGCAACCGTTGCTGCTGCCACCCTGTCAAACCGTTATATATCTGACCGCTTCCTGCCTGATAAGGCCATTGATCTCATTGACGAGGCAGGCTCAAAGCTGCGCATCGAGATCGATTCCATGCCCACGGAAATTGACGAGGTGGAACGCAAAAAAATAAAGCTGGAAATCGAGCGGGAGGCCCTGAAAAAAGAAAAGGATAAGGTCTCAAAAGAGCATCTTGCCAAACTGGAAAGTGAACTTGCTGATATCAATGAATCCTTAAACAGCATGAAAGGCCACTGGTCACTGGAAAAGGAAATCATTCAGAAGATCAGGGATATCAAGGCCCAGATAGAAGAGGCCGGCATCGAAGAACAGCAGGCCGAGCGGGCAGGCGATCTCAGCAAGGTTGCCGAGATCCGTCACGGCAGGAAAATAGAACTTGAAAAACAGATGGCTGAAGAAAACGAGCGCTTGGCCGAGATCCAGCAGGACCGCAAAATGCTGAAAGAAGAAGTGGATGAGGAAGATGTTGCAAGTGTTGTTGCCAAGTGGACCGGTATCCCGGTTGACAACCTGCTGGCATCTGAAAAGGACAAACTGGTGCATGCTGAAGAGTTCATGGCCAAAAGGGTTGTCGGACAATCTGAGGCTATCCACGCTATTGCCAATGCCGTACGGCGAGCCCGGGCCGGCCTGCAGGATCCGAACCGTCCACTCGGCTCCTTTATCTTCCTGGGGCCGACCGGTGTCGGCAAGACGGAACTGGCCCGCACCCTGGCAGATTTCCTTTTTGACAGTGAACAGGCCATGGTCCGTCTGGACATGTCAGAATTCATGGAGAAGCACTCTGTGGCCAGGCTGATCGGTGCCCCTCCGGGATATGTGGGCTACGAAGAGGGAGGCTACCTTACCGAGGCAGTACGGCGCAGGCCCTATTCCGTTATCCTGTTTGATGAGATAGAAAAAGCCCATCCTGACGTCTTCAATGTTCTTCTACAGATTCTTGACGATGGCCGCATGACTGACGGTAAGGGCCGCACAGTGAGCTTTAAGAATACCATTCTCATCATGACCTCCAACCTGGGCAGCCAGCTCATCATGGAACTGGGAGAACAGAAGAGGGAGGAAATGGTAAAACAGATGGATGAAATCCTGCACCGCCAGTTCAGGCCTGAATTTCTCAACCGCATCGATGAGACCATCATCTTCCATGGTCTGGCCAAGGAAGATCTGGCCAAAATTGTTGATATCCAGGTGGCACTTCTGACCAGGAGACTGGCTGAGAGAAAATTTACCATCAGCCTTACGGATGCGGCCAAGGATTTCCTTATCGAGGTGGGATATGACCCTGCTTTTGGCGCCAGGCCGTTAAAGAGGGCCATGCAGCGTTATATACAGGACCAGCTTGCCATGCATATTCTGGAAGGAAAATTCAGTGAGGGAGACAGTATCGTGGTTGATGCAGCCCCGGACACGCATGAACTGCTTTTCTCCAGGGAATGATGATCGTTTGATGATCAGGGGGGATGGTGCAATAATTGCTGAAGCATCTCAGTGATTACCAGTTTCCCTATCCATTGCCTGCTGGATCAACACCTTCTGGCGGGCATCACGGTATTGTTTCTTAAAAAATTCTTGCGGGAAATGCGGCTTCTTCAGGTATTCAAGCATTGAGCTGTGAACCTGTTGCACCATTTCCTGAAGTACTGTTTCACGTTCATTTGCATCGACGAAATTACGCTGCTTGGTGGCAACGAACACCACCCGGTCCCCCAGTATCTTCCGGATATCAGGAAGCAACCGGTCCTCTTCTTCTGTCACCATGTCCCAGTAGCTTTCATCAATCTGAATATACGCCTCGCACTTCAGTTCAACCTGCCAACGGTCGCCTGCCGTGACCCGAGACCGGTCATACAGCAAAAGTTCAATGCCGTTTTCCAAATGCCGCTGATCAATTATTTTTCCAGTATCGTCAGTCATTTTTAAATTTCGTCCGCAATTTTGCTACGTTTATTATTTTGAGTTGGCACGCTCCAGGCCCTTGATTGAGCGGTTAACCCATTCCGGTCAAAAAAGGTGACCTGCATAGGAGTTTTGATAAAATCGGCAAGCAGTACCAGCAAGGCCTGCTTGTGGTCCTTCATCTCTGCTATCAGCAACTGCAGGCTATTTAGGTAGGATACCCTGTCATGGCGGTTATCTATCAGTTTCAAATAATGCCAGAGGAATTGAAAAATGTTTCTTTCGTATTTTGTAAATTCCATAAGATTATTTTCAAAAACCTTTCTTTGAAAATGCCCATCCTGATCAAAAGAACTTTGCAATAATTTAAACAGATCTTTGGCATCATCGGCTTTAATGGCAAAATCTTCGGCAATAATTTCAAAATCATCCTCTGTAAAAACAACCTGTTTATCAAGCAGGTTCTGCATCTTGCATCTGGTATGAGCCCTTTTCTTGTAATAAAGAAGTTGCTGCCCCATCCCTTCCGGAACCTGATGATTGTGGGTCAAAAACATTTCCCATGATACCGCCTGTTATAATGGTTTTTTATTTATGCTTTTCAAACTACGCCGGCCAAGACCATGAAAACTTGTAACGGACCAATGAGGCCGCTGTCAACCCTA